>NZ_DATCTF010000006.1 GCF_036568125.1 Magnetovibrio sp. | reverse complement strand
ACTTCATCCCAACGACTTACGTCAGCAATCGTAACCGCCAACTCCGCCACCCATTCCTGGGCTCCAGGGACAAAAAACCGCGACCAACCTCAACTCCGTGTTACCGGAGCCAGTCCGTCGCGACAGGCCGGTTTTTAGGCCCCTCAGACGGGTTTGTCAAACCTAAAAATTCCAAAAAGTTCAGGAATTTTCATTTTGCTGATTTCCGACTCACCCAAACGAGTGCGCCAGACCTATGAGTATATCCTCTCGCCCCTAGGAACACAAGGGATCGCAAGCGTGGACCGCCGACCAGCGATGGGATAGTTTTGGTGAAACGTAAACAACTGTATTCAGGCATATATTTAGGGACCGAGACAGACATGGTGAAGGTGAAGCACGCGAATCTGGCGATTTCGATGATTTTATCGGCGGCGACTCTGGGACTCGGCGCTTGCGCCCAGGGAACAGGCCTAGCCCCCAGCGCACGGACGACGGATGCCCAAGCGCAAATGCAAGGCGGCGCCAACACCCCACCCGCCCCCGAAAAAGCGTTCAACCGCTTTCCCGACATCCCGATACCGACCAAAGCCGAAATGGACACCGCACGCACCTTGGTATTTGGCAGCGGCGAAAGCTGGTACGGCCAGCTGGGGCTGGAGACGGACCACAACGCCAACACCATGTTCGATTTCTACAAACAGGAACTGGGGGGATTCGGCTGGCAGGAAATCACCTCGGTGCGCGCACAGCTCAGCGTGCTCACCTACGAACGCCAGGGGCGAATCCTGTCGATCCAAATCCAAAAGGGATCACTGGGCGGATCGTCCATCACCTTGACCGTGTCGCCACGCGGCGGCGCAGCGCCGGTTATGAACTGAATCTAGGCGAAGGTCCGAACACACAACAAACCACTATCTCCACTTTTTCAGCGACACCGGAGAGAGGCTCTATCGCGAAACGAAAACCTCGCGCCTTCAAAAACCGAAGACGCTGTGGCTGAAACGTTACGTGTGCCCCATTGGGTAGACCAAAAAACGGTGTAAGCATTGTGTATTATCAGGATTAAGAAGACTTTTGGCCTGTCTAAGCAGTGTCTGGCGGAGCGGTACGGATACTGTCATGCAATATGATATACACGGTTTATGAAACAAAGTTGGTTACTGTGTAGAATTAAACGCTAAATGAAGTAAATCATGGGACTCACCCTGCCCTCGAATCCATCTTGCTTGACACATATTACTTTCCTGCCTTGATATTTTAGCGGCTTCAGATCGATCTTGAATTTTTGCGTTCTGTTGGCCTGAACAGATGCGAATATGTGAGGGTACTTTGTATCCACTAAGCCAGCGTCAATGTCATATAGATACAGTGTAATCGCAACCGCCTGTAATTCATTTGACTTGTTTTCAACTTCGATTTCCATCTGAGCCGATTGGTGATCGTGAATTTCGTAAACTGGCGCGCCGTCAGGAATCTCAATATCTTCATCCGCTACAGCAGGCACAATATCAAGCGACTGAAGCACAAGTTCCTCTAGCCCCATTTTCACGAATTCGTTTGTCCATTTTTTCTCCTTTTCCGGAGCACTGGCAATCATGGCCGCACGTGAAGTTGATCGAACGCCTTGATTTCCGCTACGCCTGATCAAGCGAGAACGACCACCACGCCCAATCATCCGCCTTCCCAACATCCTCAGCCCACTACGCGCCCCCCCTCTCAAGGCGGCACCAAAAAAGAATCTTAGGAATAAAAATAAAGGGTTTCCGCGTGACAGCCGTGAGAAAAGCATCGTTCCAAGCGATACAGGGAAACCAACCAGAAATCGCCGACGCGAAATCATTCCATACATCTCTCATCCATTCGTGGCTGGATTAATACCTGAAACTCCCCTTGTCGGTGCACGTGAAAACAAGGATTAGTATCGAAAACTGAAACGAGGGCTTCAAAGGCCTTCCCTTTCTCCTTCAGGGATAGGTTTTGCTTACGTAAGACCCCGATTTCCTCAGCAAGACTATCGTTAGCTCTACTTAAATCACGATTGGATTTGCTCAACTCACGAATTTTATCGCGGTTGCTTTGACCGCTAAAAACATGATCAAGAGCAACAAAAGGCGCTTCAATAGTGTTCTTCGCAAGAGAACACCCTCCAAGAACGAAAACACAACTGGCGACAATGACTACCCGCCTCATCACAGCCTTGGGGTTGTGATCATTACCCACCACCCTTGCCTCCCGTTCAAAAAGCACTTCGTTTTCTATAAGTCCTTCAGCTCTCCACCAGTATTAGTTGCGCGCACAGGTGTGTCAACCTGAAGCACATTATCGCGGGTTACACCAACAGTGTATTTGGAGGTCTGCGATCAGTTAAGATGATAAACGGAACCAAAGAATTCTTATAAAAAATGGCAACTTAACGAGAAGCATTGGTTTTTATCATAATAGGATCAGCAACGTCTAACCGTTCAACCGAAGTTTATGGTCGTCGGCTCGCAATACTGGCGTTTGACCTTGAGGGTTCGGCAGGCATCCTTTGCGGCGTTGTTGCTGGGCAACGGACCGGCTTTGAGGCGATAGAACACACCTTTGCTGTTGCCAAGATCGACGCGTTCGATGCGATACTCCAAACCGCCCAGCACGTCGCCGAAGCGTTTCGACAGTTCCGCCCAGCCGCGCTCGGCCGCTTTTTGTTGGCGATAGGACGCCAAATGGACCGCAGGCTGGAAACCGCTCAGCGCCGGTTTGGCCTCGCCGCTCTTCTGTTTCGCCATGGCGCCGTCCCCGGCCGGCATCTGTGGCGCGGGCGGTTGCATCGAGGCTTCGATCGCGGCGCGTTCCTTGGCGTATTCATCTGAAGTGATGAGGTCGGCTGCATTGAGCATTTCAAGACGGCGCACCGCGTCGGCGGCTTCCATCAGCCCTTTGGGCGGCGGCGCGGGATTGGCCACCGAAGAGGGGCGCGCCGGCATCAGCGCATCCAAGATCATCGAACGTTCCGCCGTGTGCTGAGCCGGTGACAGCGCACGCATTTCCAGCGCCCGGCCAATGGCGTTCAAGCGCGCGGACACTTGTTCGACCGCCGGAACGGGGCGATCCAACCCGGTTGCCGCAGGCGGCGAGGTCATCGGCAACAGCGCGCCGACGTTGACTTTGCGCCGCATCAAAAATTCATCTTGGGTGATCAATCCCTGATCCAGCAAGGCGCGCAAGGTCTTGAACCGCGCGACGATGTTCAGGTCTGCGTCCTTGAATATCGGCTCCGACGCGTTCATTGCCATCGGCCGGGCCATTTGTTGCGGCTGCATGGCTCCATAAGCCGGCTGCGGCGCGGCCATGGCCGTCATCGGCGCCGTGGGCGACATGGAAGGTTGAGCGTTCATATCGCCCGACATTCCGCCGGGAATCGGTGCGTTCACGCCGCTTTCCAGCAAATGAATGTTGACGCTGGCCAAATCGACAATCGGCTGTGTCTGCTTGCCCGCCCACACCAGCAATTCATCCGTGGGACGCGGGTTGAGCGCCAATATCGCTTCATAGAGCTGGCGGGCGCGAGTCGGCTGCCCGGAGTTTTGATACAATGTCGCCAAACCGAACAACGCTTGAACGTCATTGGGATTGGCCTTGAGCGCCCTTTCGAAGTGCGCTTGCGCCAAGACATTGTTGCCTTTCGCCAGTTCGGCCAACCCCAGTTCCGCCGAGACGTTGTCGTCACTGCGGTCCATGGCCCAGAATTCAGGCTGAAAAAGCTCGCTGTCTTGCAGGGCGCTGCAGCCGCTCACGGCGGTCAACGACAAAACAACGGCGGCGATGCGCAAGCTGGTGCGGTTCACTTCAAGCCCCCTTTCCGGTCTCTATCGGCTGCACAATCGCTGTAGGAACAGCGGGCGCGCCGAATCGCACCGGAATCGTATTCGAATCATTCGAACAACACTACCGTGTGATCCTTAATGGAATCTTTCACAAAATCTAGTGGTTTTGAAGTTTAGAAGCGCGATTACTTCTTTTCGCCGCCGCCGAGCAGTTCCTGCATGCGCTTTTCGTACTCTTCCATCACCCGGCCACAGCCCTGGGTCTGCGCGAACGGCAGACGCGACATCACGCCGCTGCCCATGGTTTTCCCACCCTCGATGACGTAGACCTCGCTGATGATGTTCTTACCAAACGCCTTGTTGACGTATGCGGCAATAGCCGGGGCCTGGGGTTTCAAGGCATCGATATCGACGTGACGTGTTCTATCGACCGGCGCGGGATGCTTGGAAAAATAGTATAAGATCGCTTCCGCCGCGCGCGGCGCGCGCTGACAAACGAACGCCACGTCTTCGGCTTTCGGCACCGTCAAGATCGGCGTCAAGGGACGAATCTGGGTCGTGAAGCTACCGGGCTTGGATTGCACCGCCGCCATCACGTGCTTGAGCTGAATGTGCGAATTGTCCCCCGGCAATTGCGCCATCGCCGGCGCGCTCGCCGTCCAGACGGCGATCAAGGAGACAAGCAACAAACGAATCGTATAGCGCATGACGTGTTCTCGGGATCTTTTTTCGGTTTTGGCGTCCGGCTCTGCTGATAGCCTAACACACGAAAAAGTATGACTCCAACCGCCTGAATGGATACTGAACGGCTTTTTTCAGCCCGGAACGTGCGCCTCACCTTTCATATACAACGTTGCATGCCCCGACAGCAGCACCCGATCGCCCTGCATCTGGCAATAGACATCGCCGCCGCGCTTGGAGACTTGGCGCGCATGCAAGCTGTCTTTCTTCAGGACTTTCGCCCAGTACGGCGCCAGCACCGTGTGCGCCGATCCGGTCACCGGGTCTTCGGCGATGCCTGCGTAAGGGGCGAAATAGCGCGACACGAAATCCACCGTGTCACGTTCGTCGCCCGCCGCCGTCACGATCAGGCCCTTCTTGCCCAACTTCGCCACCGCGCCCAGGTGCGGTGTGAGACTGCGCACCGCCTCGGCACTGGCCAGAACGGCGAGGCTCATACCGTTCGACGCGGTCCAAAATTGCTGCGCCGGCCCGCCCAGGGCTTGAGGCAAAAATTCGTGATGCGGCGCGGGACGCGGGGCGTTCAGCGGGAAATCCATCACCAACAAATCACCCTCGCCGCGCGCCACGGTGAGCACGCCGCTTTTGGTGGTGAAGCGTAGCGTCTCGACGTCAACGCCCAGTTCATTGAACAGCACCCACGCCGTGGCCAGCGTCGCATGACCGCACAGGTCGACTTCGGTTTCCGGCGTGAACCAGCGCAAGCCGTAATCCGCCACGCCGGTTGTGTCGGGCACCACGTACGCGGTTTCGGACAAATTGTTTTCCGCCGCCAGCTTTTGCATCACCTCATCAGACAGCCACGCATCGGTCGGACACACGGCGGCGGGATTGCCGGCGAAAAGGTCTGCGGTGAACGAATCGATTTGATACAGGGGAATGGTGTTGCTCATGATCACTCACCGAACGAAATGTTGATGCGACGATTCTGTTTGCCTTTGTTTTCGATCTTGCCGATGCGCAAGCTGCCGATTTCGCCGGTCGCCTGGACATGGGTGCCCCCGCACGGCTGCAGGTCGACGCCCTGAACGTCGATGGTGCGGATGCGCCCGGTGCCGCGCGGCGGCTGAACCGACATGGAACGCACAAGGTCGGGTTGCGCGTCGAGCGTCGCGTCGTCGATCCAGCTGTGAACGACGGGATGATTCTCGTCGACCAATTTCTTCAGCCCCGCGGCCAGCACTTCCTTATCCGGACTTTCGGGAATGTTGAAATCGATGCGGCTTTTGTCCGCACCCACCTGCGCGCCGGTGATCTGACCGTCGACCAGCGCGCAGAGCAGATGCAGCGCCGTATGCATGCGCATGTGTTTGTGGCGTCGGTCCCAATCGATTTCCGCACTCACCACATCGCCAACACTGGGCAACGGCGCCCCCTCGGCGGGCACATGAACGATCACACCCGGACCATCGCCCTTGATGGTATCGATGATCGCCACGTCTCCGCCGCTGGTGCGCAGCACGCCGACGTCGCCGGGCTGTCCGCCGCCGGTGGGGTAAAACACCGTGCGGTCCAGCTCGATACCCGCCTCTGATACCGCCGTGACGGTGGCTTCGCAGGTTTTGAGATAAGAATCTTCGCGAAACAGTTCTTCGGTCATGGCCTATGCTCCCAAATGTTCCATCACGCGGGCGAAGGTGTCGCGGTCGGCGTTGCCACCCGACAAGATCAAGCCGACCTTGCGCCCGGACTGAAGGTCCTTTTCCTTCATCAGGCCCGCCAGCGGCGTCGCCGCCGCGCCCTCGGCCAGATTGTGGGTGTCGGTGAAATACATGCCCATGGCGTCCATGATCTCGTCGTCGCTGACCCGGACCACCCGCGCCGCGCCGTTCTTGATGATCTCGAAAGCCTCGGGACTGGGCACCCGGCAGGCCACGCCGTCGGCGATGGTTTCGGCGGTGTTGGTCGAAACCACCTCGCCTTTTTCAAACGACAAGGCATACGCGGGCGCGCCTTCGGCCACCACGCCGACGATTTCGGTTTTGAGCCCCAAAGCGTCGCGAACTGAAATCAGGCCGCAAATGCCCGAGCCCATACCGATGGGCACATAGATCGCGTCGAGGTTTCCCGCTTGCTCGAAAAATTCCAGCGCGTATGTGGCGACGCCGCGCATCAACGGTTTTTCGAACGGACCGATCATATAAAGGCCGCGTTCTTCGGCGAGCTTTTGGGTGTATTCCAGCGCTTCTTGAAAATCCGCGCCGTGTACGATCAATTCCGCGCCCAGGGCTTGCATGGCGCGGTTCTTATCCGGGCTGTTGCCTTCGGGCACCACGATCACCGCCTTCATGCCCAGCTTGCCTGCGGCGAACGCCAGGCTTTGGCCGTGGTTGCCGCGGGTGGCGGAAATGACGCCCTTGATATCCGGCTGGGTGGCCTTGAGCCCCGACAGATACACCAACCCGCCGCGCACCTTGAACGCGCCCACGGGGGTGTGGTTTTCGTGCTTGACCCACACCTCGCAGCCGGTGCGTTGGCTGAGCAACGGCCAGGTGTAGGCCGGGGTCGGGCTCATGTGCCGATAGACGATCGCGCGGGTGGCTTCGAGTTCCACGATCGTGGCATTGAGCATGCCGTCATCCATCTTTAAATCCTCTCATATTCTATTTGCGGGTCGCCAAGGCCACGCCGATCACCACCACCACCATGCCGACCATGGCCAGAGGCGCCAAAGTTTCATCGAACAAAATCCACGCGAACACCGCCGTCACCGGGGGCGTCAAATAAAACAGGCTGGCGACTTTTGAGGCCGCGCCGCGACGGATTAAAATGTACAGCAACGAAATCGCACCCAACGACAGCACCAACACCAGCCACGCCAGGGCGAAAACCAGCTCGCCGCTCCACGTCACCTCGCCGCTTTCGAGCGTCCACGCCAAAGCCGCCGTCGGCACCGCCGCGACGGCGTATTGAATGGCTGAGCCGCTGCGCAGGTCCATCGCGTCGCCGTGGCGTTTTTGATAGAGCGTGCCCGTGGTGATGGCGAACAGCGCCGCCGCGGCGAACGCAATGCCATCGAGATTGCCGCCGTCGATGTTGAGCTTGTCGCCCAACACCAACACCACGCCGACGAGCCCCAACACCAAGCCCAACCATTGCCGGGGCCTGACGGTTTCGCCCAAGAACGCCCCCGCGCCCACCGCCGTAAGCAACGGTTGCAAGCCGACAATCAACGCCGCCACGCCTGCCGACAACCCAGCGTGAATGGCGGAAAACACGCCGCCCAAATACACCCCGTGCACCAGCAGGCCGACCACGCCGATGCGCGCGAACGCCCCCCACGTGGACGGCCACGGGGCGCGAAATGCCAGCGCCACAACCACCAAGATGGCGGTCAGAACGGCAAAGCGCAAAAACAGAAACGTAAATGGTTCGGCGTACGGCAAGCCGAGTTTGGCGCCGAGAAAACCGGTGCTCCACAACAGCACGAACACGCCGGGCATGGCCACGACGAACAGGTTGTCGGGCTTCATGGTCGGTTCGGCAAGCGGGGGCGATGAACGCACGAATACAAACTCTCAAAAAACGGTTTCACGATATCTTACAATCGCTGTCTGGCAAGCGCGTCTCAACCTTTTCGCGACAGCGCGATGCCGCCAACGATACCCAAGGTCGCAAGGCACAGTTGCCACGTCAAGGCTTCCCCGAACGCGACCACCGCCAGCGACAAACTCACCACCGGCATGAGGAATTGCATCGGCGCGATGCGCACCACGCCGCCGTTGGCCAAGCCCCAATACCATGCGATGTAAGCCAGCAACGACGACCCCAAAGCCAAGTACAAAGCCGCCGCCCAGCCGTTAAAACTGATCGCGGTCCAGTCGCCGACATCCCACAGAAAAAACACCAATGGCGCTTGAACAAGGGCCGCAACCAGCACGCCCCAAAACGTCACCGCCAAGGTGCCGATGTGGGTCGTCAAGCGGCTGCCGCTGACATAGCCGAGCCCGGCGCACACGGATGACGCCAAGCACATCAAGTCGCCGGACAACGTTGCGCCCGCACCGCCTTCCGTCTTCAGCGCGATCAACGACACGACCCCGCCAAATGCGACGGCCATGCCAACGAACCACATCGCACCCGGCAGACGCCGGACCGCGAGCACACCGAAAAAGCCAGAGAACAAAGGGATGGTGGCATTGATCACAGCGCTGTGCGCCGCCGAGGTCGCTTTGACGCCCAGGGCGAACAGCAAGGTGAAGCCGACGAAGCCACTCGCGGCAGTTACCGCCAAAACCGCCCATTGCCCCCGCCCTCGCGGACGTGGTGCGGTCGGTCGCAGCAAGAACGGCCATATCAGCAGCGCCGCCAAGACCGTGCGCAGCATTCCTGCCGCCAAGGGGTCCATCTCCAAAACGGCGACGCGGGTTGCCGCCGGAGATGCGCCCCAGATGAGCACCGCGACGCCCGCAGCCAGATAGGGCTTGAGGGCATCGCGGCGTTCGTCGGAGGCTGTAGCCTGCGACGAGGACATAACCTCAAGGCCGCCAGAACGGCTTTTGAGTTTCCAAACGCGCCTGTTCCGGCGATAGCCCGATGTCGCGCAACATGTGTTCATCCATGGTGCGGATACTGTTGCGGGCACAATTGCGGCGACGCCACATGCGCACGGTGGTCACGATGGCGGCCGGTACGCGATTGAACTCGCGAACAATCAGCCTTTTACCGTCATTGAGCCAGCCATGCCACGAAAGGGACAGGGCCGACGACAATGCGGCACCGGATATTGTATCGGTACAATTGTGTCGATCCATGGGACTTCCCCGTTCTAAAATTAAGGACAATTGGAACGTACGCTTGACACAAAAGGGCGTCAATGTGATTATTGTCACCATGACAATATACACACCGCACATCGAAGACCGCCATGGCCCCAAATATCGCGCCATTGCAGACGCCGTCAGCGATGACGTGCGCGACAAAATTCTGCCGGTCGGCGCGAAGCTGCCTACCCATCGTGATCTGGCGTACCGTCTGGGCGTCACCGTCGGCACCGTGACGCGGGCGTATTCCGAACTGCAACGGCGCGGCGTCGCCGGCGGACGGGTCGGCAGCGGCACGTATGTGCTCGACCAAATCCGCGAACGTCAGGTATTTCCCGTCATCGGCGTATCTAACAAAGAAATTCTGTCGGGCACCGGCGATCGCGCGCTTTTGGACCAGCCTGACGCCAGCACCACGGACTTGTCGATGAACCGTCCGCCACCAGGTCCCGAGACCGAGGCTTTGGCCGCGACTTTGAGCGAACTGGCCCACGCCGACAGCTTGGCGGTGTTGACCCAATACAACCCCGCCCCCGGTCTCGCTCACCATCGCAGTGCGATGGCGACGCTGGTCAACACCATCGGCCTGGACGCCGAAACCGATGACATGATCCTCACCAGCGGCGCGCAGCATGCCATGGCGGCCAGCGCCATGGGCTTACTCAAAGCCGGCGACGTGATTTTGACGGAAAATTTCACCTATCCCGGCATGACCTCGTTGGCGGCCCATTTGGGCGTGCGTGTACGCCCGGTGGCGATGGATGAATACGGTGTGCGCCCGGAAGCCTTGCAAGCCGCCATTCACGAAACAGGTGCGCGTGTCGCCTACCTGATGCCCGTGCATCAAAATCCGACCACGGCGGTGATGGATATGGACCGTCTCACAGCCATCGCCGACATTGCCAAGCGCAATGATCTGGTGGTGATCGAAGACGACGTCTACGGCTTTCAGCCCGAGCGGCGCAATCCCCCGCTGGCGCAGTTCGCCCCGGACAACACCATCTACATCAACGGATTCGCCAAAAGCATTTCGCCGGGCCTGAGGGTCGGGTTCATGAAAACGCCCAAGTCGCTGTTTTCGACCCTGACCCGCGCGGTGCAGATCACCGGTTGGATGATCCCGCCGTTGATGGGCGAAATCGCCGCACGGTGGGTCACCTCCGGCATCGCCCAGCAGATCATCGACTGGCACCGCCGCGAAATGATTGCCCGCAACCAGATCGCCGCCGAGGTCTTGCAAGATTTCACCTTCGCATCGAAGCCCGAAAGCCTGCATATCTGGTTGGACCTACCACCCGATCACTACGCCGACGACACCATCCGCGAGTTGAGCCAGCGCGGCGTGATCATGGCCGGGCCGGAATCGTTCATCACCACCCAACCCAACGTGCCGCGCTCCTTGCGCTTGTGCTTGGGCTCGGCCCCCAGCCGCGAACAACTGCACGCCGCCCTGGTTCAGGTGCGCGCCGTGCTGACGGCCCAACCGGTCCAGGCCAATCACCTGATCGGTTCGATGGTGATGTGATCGATCGTTTTGATCTTCAGGAAGACGAGAACGGCGCAACCGTGTGGCCGTGGTTCAGCGGACCATGACCGGAACCGAAACCGGGCGCGTCGAGTATCGCTTGATGCACGTAAGCATGCGCGCGACGGATCGCCGCCACCATATCCATCCCCTGCGCCAACCCGCAGGCAATCGCCGAGGCCAGCGTACAGCCGGTTCCGTGGGTGTGACGACTGTCGATACGTACCCCTTCGAACACTTCGACGCGGGTACCTTCGCGCCATAGAACATCCGTCACCATGGCGCGGCTTTGGCCATCGTCAGGCATATGCCCGCCCTTGATCAACGCGGCGTGTGCACCAAGTTTCAGCAACTTGTCACCCACCGGACCGAAATCAGCGATGGTATCGATCTTGACACCGGTCAGCGCTTCGGCTTCGGGCACGTTGGGGGTGATCAGTCTGGCGCGCGGCAACAGGCGTTCGATCAACGCCTGCACGGCATCGGGATCGAGCAGGGCATGCCCGCCCTTAGCCACCATCACCGGATCCAGAACCAATGGAACAGATGGATCGACGCGTTCCAGCGCGTCGGCCACGGCGTGAATCACACCGGCCCGGTGCAGCATGCCGATTTTGATCGCATCCGCGCCGATGTCGTCGAGCACCACCTCTATCTGGCGGGCGATGAAATCTTCGGGAATCTCGTGAATCGCGTGAACGCCTTGGGTATTTTGCGCCGTCAACGCGGTGATCGCGGTCATCGCGTAACCGCCTAGGGCGGTTACCGTCTTGATGTCGGCCTGAATGCCCGCGCCGCCGCCAGAGTCCGACCCGGCAATGATCAGCACCCGCCCCTGCATCGCCTTAAGCCGCCGCCGAACCGATGAGGCCGACCAATTCGTCGACGACTTCGGTAACCAGGGTTTCGTCCTGCCCTTCCGCCATCACCCGAATCAACGGTTCGGTTCCCGATTTGCGGATCAGCACACGGCCGGTACCCTGAAGGCGTTTTTCCGCATCCAAGATCGCTTGTTCGACCTGCGGCTGGTCCAGCGGAGACACGCCCTGAAAGCGGACGTTTTTCAGCACTTGGGGGAACGGATCGAACAGACGGCAGGCTTCGGAAGCCGGTTTGCCGTTCGCGATCAAAACCGCCAACACCTGCAACGCCGCCATCAAACCGTCACCGGTGGTGGCGTAATCGCCAAGCACGATGTGCCCCGATTGCTCGCCGCCGACGTTGCAGCCCGTACGGCGCATTTCTTCGACCACGTATCGGTCGCCGACCGGGGTACGAATCAGCCCCAATCCTTCGCTTTCGAGAAAGTGCTCAAGGCCCAAATTCGACATCACCGTGGCGACCACCGCACCTCCGGTCAGGCCGCCTTCCCGGCACCAGTGCGCGGCGATCAAGCCCATCAACTGATCGCCATCGACCAATTGGCCTTTTTCATCGGAAATCAAAACCCGATCGGCGTCGCCATCGAGCGCGATGCCGATGTCCGCGCCATGGGTCACGACCGCCGTTTGCATCGCTTCGGTCGCGGTCGAACCGCAACCGTCGTTGATGTTATAGCCGTTGGGTTCGACGCCGATCTTGATCACGTCGGCACCCAATTCCCACAGAACTTCCGGGGCGACCTTGTAAGCCGCGCCATTGGCGCAATCGATAACGATTTTCAAGCCATCCAGGCTCACACCCTTGGGAAAGGTCTGCTTGACGTATTCGGTGTAACGCCCGATCACGTCGTCCAAGCGTTTGGCCCGCCCCAGTTTGGACGCGTGGGCCAGTTCGCTTGCAATATTGCTTTCCATGCGCGCTTCGATTTCAGCTTCCATGGTGTCGGACAGCTTAAATCCGTCGGGACCGAAAAATTTGATGCCGTTGTCTTGATAGGGATTATGCGAGGCCGAAATCATCACCCCGAAGTCGGCGCGCAACGAGCGCGTCAGCATCGCCACAGCAGGTGTCGGTACTGGACCGGCCAGCACCACGTCCATGCCGCACGACACGAATCCCGACGTCAGCGCATTTTCCAGCATATAACCCGACAGGCGCGTGTCCTTGCCGATGATCACCCGATGGCGATGATCGCCGCGCTTGAAATGCAATGCCGCCGCCTGGCCGACCATCAAGGCGGTCATGGGCGTCATTGGGTGTACATTGGCGGTGCCGCGAATACCGTCGGTGCCGAAAAGCTTGCGTGTCATGGAGCCATCTGTCGTTGAAAGTCAAAAAATCGTAACGCTATTTTTAAATCATCCGCACTTAAAGTGGGGTAAATTTTAATTACCGTTCTTTTCAAGCGCCAAATGTGTTGGCCGCAGCGCGTCAATCGGCACTCTGTATCGCCGCCCAGATATCGAGCGCTTGCTTGGTTTCGCGCACATCGTGAACGCGCAAAATCTTCACCCCGCGGGTAACGCCGAACAACGCCGCAGCAATGGAACCCGCGAGACGCTGCTGCGCATCGGGCTCGTTCACGACCTGGCCGATAAAGCTTTTGCGCGACACGCCCAACATCAGCGGCAGGCCCAAGCTGGCATAGATATCGAGATGCTTGAGCATTTCCAGGTTGTGCGCCACCGTCTTGCCGAACCCAATGCCTGGATCGATGGCCAGGCGCGACGCGTCGATGCCCGCCGCTTCGCATGCATGCACGCGCCCGGTGAGATATTCCAACACCTCCTTGGCCGCATCCTCGTAAACCGGATTGGCCTGCATGGTGCCGGGCTCGCCCTGCATGTGCATCAAAATAACCGGCACCGTAGCGTTCGCTGCGACATCCATGGAGCGCGCATCGCCGCTCAACGCGGTGACGTCGTTGATGATTTCCGCCCCTGCTGCCAGGGCCGCTTCCATCACCAAGGCGTGGCGGGTGTCGATGGACACGCACGCGCCTGCTTGGCTGAGACGTTCGATCACCGGCACGGTGCGCCGCACCTCTTCTTCGATGCTTACAGGCGCCGCGCCTGGGCGTGTGCTTTCACCGCCGACGTCGATGATGTCCGCACCATCGTCCATCATCTTCAATCCGCGCGCCACCGCGTCTTCGAACGCGAACGCTTCGCCGCCGTCAGAAAAGCTGTCGGGCGTGGCGTTGACGATACCCATGATCAGGGGGCGGTCTAATTTGAAATCGGCGAATGTCTTGATCATTTGCGGTCTCCCGAAATCACGAAGCCCCGCCTCTATCGAAGGCGGGGCTTTGCGTTCAGCTCTGCGTGCTCAAACCTCCGGCTGCGGCTCTGCGCCGATGCCGCCCGATGAGCTGTCTTTCTTTTCCTTGGCCGCGCCCTTGCCCGAGGTCGGCACGGACGCTTTACGCCCGCCTTCGGACGGCGTGTCGTCGAGATCGGGACGATGGATGCCTTTGCCCTCGATCAGGTCGCGAACCTCGTCACCGGACAGGGTTTCGTATTCCAACAGCGCCTGGGTAATGGCTTCCAGCTGGTCCATGTGCTTGGTCAAGATGCGTCGGGCGTGGCCTTCGGCTTGATCGATCAAGCGACGGATTTCCTCGTCGATCAAGTTGGCGGTCTTTTCCGACACGTTCTTGTGCTGGGTCACCGAATGGCCGAGGAAGATTTCTTCGTCGTTTTCGGAATAACGCAGTCGGCCGAGTTTGTCGGAGAACCCGAACTCGGTGACCATGCGCCGCGCCATACCGGTCGCCTGCTGGATGTCGTTGCCCGCGCCGGTGGTGACGTTTTCTTCGCCGAAGATCAATTCTTCGGCCATACGACCGCCGAACATCATCGCCAAGCGCGATTCCAACTGCAGCCGCGAGAACGTGTATTGGTCGCGTTCCGGCAGGTTCATGGTCACGCCCAAGGCGCGACCGCGCGGGATGATCGTGACCTTATGCAGCGGATCGGACTTGGGCATGTGGATGCCGACCAGGGCGTGGCCCGCTTCGTGATAGGCGGTGAGTTTCTTTTCCTCGTCCGTCATCACCATCGAGCGTCGCTCGGTGCCCATCATGACCTTGTCCTTGGCCGATTCGAAATCCGCCATGGTGACCACGCGCTTACCCGAACGCGCTGCCAGCAAGGCCGCTTCGTTGACCAAGTTGGCAAGATCCGCGCCGGAGAAACCGGGCGTGCCGCGCGCGATGGTGCGTGCATCGACGTCGGGCGCCAACGGCACCTTGCCCATGTGCACCTTAAGGATCTTTTCCCGGCCCAAGATGTCGGGGTTCGGCACCGTCACCTGACGGTCGAAACGACCGGGACGCAGCAATGCGGGGTCGAGCACGTCGGGACGGTTGGTCGCCGCGATCAAGATCACGCCTTCGTTGGATTCGAAGCCGTCCATTTCCACCAGCAACTGGTTGAGGGTCTGTTCGCGTTCGTCGTTGCCGCCGCCGAGACCCGCGCCACGATGGCGGCCCACGGCGTCGATTTCGTCAATGAAGATGATGCAGGGCGCGTTCTTTTTGCCCTGCTCGAACATGTCGCGCACACGCGACGCGCCGACGCCGACAAACATTTCCACGAAGTCGGAACCGGAAATGGTGAAGAACGGCACGTTGGCTTCGCCCGCGATGGCGCGCGCCAGCAACGTCTTGCCGGTACCCGGAGGACCGACCAGCAAGCAACCTTTGGGGATTTTGCCGCCGAGGCGTTGGAACTTGTGCGGGTCTTTCAAGAAATCGACGACCTCTTCCAGTTCTTGCTTGGCTTCATCGATACCGGCGACGTCTTCGAACGTCACCCGACCTTGTTTTTCGGTCAGCATCTTGGCTTTGGATTTGCCAAAGCCCATGGCTTTGCCGCCGGCGCCGCCCTGCATCTGCTTGAACAGGAAGATCCACACCCCGATCAGCAGCAAGAACGGGAACAGGTTGACCAACATGCCCATCAACGAGAACTGCCCGTCGTCGGACGGCGCGGCCTGGATACGCACACCGGACTTGGACAGGTTCGAGACCAAGGCCGGATCGTCCGGTGCAAAAGTCGAGAACATCCGTCCATCGTTCAAGTGCCCCGTCACCGTAGTGCCGGCCTTGCCCGATTTGATGGTCACGTCGCGAACCTCGCCGCCTTCGATGGCGGTGAGCAGTTCCGAATACGCGAGGGACGTCTGGTTGGTTTGCGGTTGCGAGCCTTGGAATAAATTGAACAAGGCGAACAGCAAAAAGCCGATGATGACCCAGAAAACGATGTTCCTGCTGAAGTTCAAGGTCGGTTCCTTACCTTTGCTCTAGCTCTGGCGCACAAACGCCGAGCGAAATCTGTGTCCTGCCGATCTGCGTGAGATGGCTTCAGTCTCTATAAAAGCCGCATTTTCGCGGCTTCACAACTGTTTGAGACTGTCAAAGGCACAATCTTACGTGAAGATCATAGCCCTTTTGCACCAACCCGCCCAGTTCGGCGATGTGAGTTCCCCTGGATGTAAGGCGTTTGCGGCCTCGGGGCAAGGGCGGTTTCGCAATTAATTCCTGTGTTTTTGCGGTGTTTGTGGCTGGTGCGTGGACTTTCGGCACAAATCAGGAAAGACCGCCGCCCCGCCCGCTCTTTGCACCGCACCGTGCATCCGCCCAGGGTGCGTGCGCCGTCGCCTTGGCTATCCGCCGCCGCCATCCATGCCAGCAACCGCGCCAGCTTGGTTCTAGCCGGTGGATAAGCGCCGCCCCCAATCTGCGCCAGCAGTTTGGTCAGCGCATGGTGCCGAACGGGTGCGGGCGCAGTTCCAAAACGGTGAGCGTCGATGAGCAACCCTTTTTCCATCTGCACGGCCGTCGCGATCAGATCGATCGCCGCCCGGTCCACAACATCACGCACCCGCGCGATCGCGGCGGCCGCGTTGGCCAAGCCCTGGGCGCTGACGCCCTCGTCTTGTAAATGGGTCAACAGATTACGGGTACGCACCCGCTCGAACCTGCGGTTTTGGTTGGATGGATCTTCGATCCAGTCTTGACCGACCGCTTCCAGGTTCGCGCGCAGACGCGCTTTGGCGATGCCCAACAACGGCCGCATCAGCATCACGCCATCTAAATCGCGTTCCTGCGCCATGCCCGCCAAACCCAGCAGGCCGGAACCCTTTTTCAAGCGCATCAAAACCGTTTCGGCCTGATCTTCGAGGTGATGGGCGAGCAAAAGCCGGTCGACGCCATGATCGAGGCACCATTGCCGCATCAAGGCGTAACGGGCGTCGCGGGCGCGCTCTTGCACCCGCGATGAAATCTCGGTGTCATGGTTCCAGGTGAGGATGTGATGCGCGATGCCACGGGCATTCAGCCAGAGCCCCACCTGGGCTGCTTCATCGGCGGATTCCAGGCGCAGGCCGTGATCCACCGTCAAGGCAGTCAACCGCACGCCCCGCGCTGCCGCCCACGTATGGGCCAGCAGGCACAGCGCCATGCTGTCCGCACCGCCAGATACCGCCACGGCGAGTGCTTCCGGCTGTACAGCGAAGTCGAAACACCCAGCCATCAGGCGGGCGAATTCATCTGAGCTAATCGCTGAGCCCCGCAACGGGCCGCCGTCTGGCATTCCTGATCCTCACTGGTGCTTTATTGGCACTTGAGACGCTTGGTTTCGCGATTGAGCGTTTTTTCGAGGCCCGGTTTCAAATCGATGAATTCCTTGCGCAGCTTGCCAAACGTCGCGCATGCCTCTTCGGTTTTTTCCAGGCTGGCCATCGACATGCCCAATTTCAACAGGCTGTCGGGGGCTTTGGCCCCGTCGGGGGTGGTTTTATAGGCTTCGAAAAAGGCCTGTGCGGCATCCATGAAGGATTTGCGCACGTAATAGCTTTCCCCCAACCAGTATCGTGCATTGGCCGCCAACGGATCGTCGCCGTGTTCGGCGATGAACGCCTTCAACGCCGCTTCCGCTTCGACGTAGCGCGCTTGGCTCATCAAACCGAACGCGTACTGATAGCGTTCGCGCGGGCTGCCTTCCGGCAGAACGGAAGCTACCGCCGGAACCGTTGCAGACGGAGCGGTTTGAGGGGGCGTTTCTTGTGCGGGGGATGGCGCCGGAGCTTGACTTGCCATCGCCGTCAGGGGCTCTGCCGGTGCCGTCTGGGGTTCCGTTTGCGGGGCCGCGTCGACACTCTCCGATGTCATGACTTGGTCCAGGGTAGACTTCGAAACGCTGCCCAAACTGCCGCCACCAGCGGCAGGCGGGACATAGGTGCCGTTTGCGCCCAGTTTACCGCCTTCTTGGGCGGACGGGCTGGCGAAAGCACCGGATGTGGGCGCGGCCATCTCACCGACCTTGGAGACCGCTGCCGAGGACGGCGCGGTGGAAATGCTCGGCTGCGGTGAAAAGGACCCCGGTGAGGATCCTTCCAGACGCGACAGGCGATAATCCAAATCCGTCATCAGCGTATCCAGGCGCGCCGAAATTTGGTCGATCCGATGGGACATGCCTTCGCTCAACCCGGTCGCCTGGCGCACTTCCTGTTCCAGCGCGCCCAGGCGCACGGTCACGCGCGCCAACGCGTTTTCGCCTTGCACGAATTCAACGTTCGATGCATTCCCCCCGCCGAAACTGGTTGCGGGCGGTGGTGCGGACGCATCGCCAACCGCCCCCGCTGCACCCGCTGCACCCGCCTCGACGGGGCCACGGGCGATTTGACGGTTCAAGGTGCGGATGTCGCGTTCCAGCCGTTCCATGCGATCGAGCAGAACCTGCATATCCGCACCCTGGGCAAAGGCCGATGCATCGGGCATCGCCAAAGCGGCCAACATCACCGAACTCAACACCAACTGGCGCAGGACCCGTCGATAAGGGGCCTGTTGGCGGGGGATGGAAAAACCAAAACGATATGCGGTCATGCGTGCGATCCTGGGTGTCTAGTCTTCTTAGATATCGGTCTTCTTTGGGCCCGTCTGCAGGGTCATGCCTGTTTTAGCGCTTTGCCGACGCCTCCACAATGGTCGAGCATGGTCCCTGTTTCCGGCGAAAGTAGGGCAGAACGCCTCGCCCGGCAATCGACCGGGCTGGTGGCAAAAAGAAAGGGGGCGTCTGTCCGTGCCGGTAAACCGGATCGGACAGACGCCCCTAACCTTTACGCGGTCTTCAACGCCCGGGGTTCACCGCAGGCGCATCGGAAAATCGCGCTTATTTGACCACCGTCACACCGCGACGATTTTTGGCCCATGCAATTTCGTTGGAGGCCGGATCTTCCGGGCGCTCTTTACCATACGAGATGGTCGAAATGCGGGTCGCCGGAACGCCCAACGTCATCAGGTAATCGGCGGCGGCGCTGGCGCGACGCTCACCCAAAGCAAGGTTGTACTCGCGGGTGCCGCGTTCGTCGCAGTGACCTTCGATGACGACGTTGACGTTGGAATTCGCGATCAGCCATGCCGCTTGCTTTTGCAGGGTATCACGTGCGGTGGGCGTCAGGTTGTAACGGTCGAAACCGAAAAACACGCGATCACCAACGTTGACTTTCAGGTCTTCGGCAGAGCCGGGAACGATGTTCGATGCCGTGGAAGCGGCACTCGCAGCACCGCTACCGGACGTCGAAGCGGTTTCAGAAGTCGGAGCGGTGCCGCAAGCAGCGACGAGGCCCGCAACGGCAATCAGGCTCACAATTTTGAAACGCATTTGTATCTCCTTCACTGGAGCGCCCTTTTTGGGGCGGATGTGATATTTTTGACACCCATCGCATGTCCGAGCAGAACGGCAACGGGCATCAGTTAACTGAATCAAGACAGACTGACCCCTGGAATTATTACGTTTTTCCAATTGGGACTATATGCCGTCAGTTGCTATGAATCAAGGGGGACCACGCCGGATCGGATGCATCTTCTGGTGTGATCACCTCGCGCTCGTTGTGTCCGGTGATATCGATGGAGAAAATCCGCGTTTTTCCGCCCCGCCCGAGCTGGTCGCTGGGCTCTTGGCGGAAGAACATCAAAACCCGTCCGTTGGGCGACCAAGTCGGCGCTTCGACCAAGAAACCCTTGGTCAGCAAGCGTTCGCCGGACCCGTCGGGGCGCATCACGCCGATATAGAACTCGCCTTCGTGAATGCGCGTAAAGGCAATCAAATCACCGCGCGGCGACCACACCGGCGTGGCGTACTTGCCCTTTTGAAAGCTGATGCGCTTCACATCGTTGCCGAAGCGGTCGGCGACATACAACTGCTGCGACCCCGAACGGTCCGAGTTGAAAACCACCTGACCACCGTCCGGCGACATGCTGGGCGAGGTATCGATGGCGGAATGCTTGGTCAATTGACGCACCGACCGCGTCGCCAAGTCCATGATGTAAACTTCTGAGTTGCCATCCTTGGACATCGAGAAAATCACCGATTTGCCGTCCGGCGAAAAACGCGGGGCAAACGTCATGCCCGGAAATTCGCCCAAGATCTCGTGGCGACCGCTGTCGATGTTGAAGATGTAAACGCGCGGCACGCCCTTGTAATAGGACAGATAGGTGATTTCCTGCAGGGTCGGCGAAAAGCGTGGCGTCAGCACTAGGTCGCTGCCCGCCGTGAGGTATTGATGACGTTCACCGTCTTGGTCCATGATCGCCAGACGCTTGACCCGCTTGGTCTTGGGCCCCGATTCCGCGATATAGACGATGCGCGTGTCAAAGTAACCGTCCTCGCCGGTGATGCGTTTGTAGATCGCGTCGGAAATGATGTGCGCAACGCTGCGCCAATTGCTGGGAATGGTGAAATACGCCAAGCCCACCATCTGCTTTTCGGCCAACACGTCCCACAGGCGAAACTCGACCCGCAACCGCCCGTCCACGGTCATCTCAACGCGCCCTTGAACCAGCGCCTGAACGTTGATGATGCGCCAATCGCCAAAGCGCGGCAGCACGTTGAGGCTGGCCGCGTCTTGGATGAAGGCCTTTTTGTCGGCGGGACGGAACAAGCCCGAGCGTTCCAAGTCAGCGGCAATCACACCCGCGATGTTCGCACCGAAGCTCTTTTCGCCCTTGCCCTCGCCGAAAAAATCGGTGACGGCGATGGGCATCGGCTCGGCGACGCCGCGGGTGATGTCGATTTCAAGCTCGGCCCGTGCATCTTGCACGGCCAAAACCGTGAACAAGAGCGCAAAAGCGACTGTGATTCGGGCGAGGAAACGATGTGTCATAAGCCGAGCATATCCCTAGGGTCGAAGGTGAGCTTCATGGTTTTCCAATGTTCAAACTTTTCCGGCGGCAGTTTGAACGGTTGGCAGCGCGGATTCAATGTCGCTCTCAAGGCGCTTTCCGCCATGGTGCGATAAAACGGATCGGTGCTCATGCGCGCTTGTTCCAAAATGCGCGCCTGCTGCACCGTGCCGTCGGGGTTCATCACCATGCGAATGGAAATGATCATGGTATGGGCATCCTTGGCCCCCGCAGGCAAGTTCCAGCAACGCTGGATTTGCTGGCGGACCAGATCCTTTTCGCTGATGGTCAGTTCCGGGCCGATGTCGGTGCGCTGTTTCGGGCTTTCCAAGGCGTTCGCCATCATCGAGGCGAAATCGGTTTTCTCTTCGACCTTGGGCTTTTCCTCTTCGGGATCGGGGCGCGGCTGGGACTTCAATTCTTCCAACGTCTTAAGAACCGAGGCGAACTGGTCCGGAGCCTTGGGCTTGCGCGGCGGAATAGGCGTGGGCGCGCGTTTTTTGCTTTCCGCCTTGGCCGGTTTGTCCTCCGGTTTCGGTTTGGGCTTGGCCTCTTTTTTCGGCTTGGGCTCGGGATTGACGATCACGGCGACCTTGTCCTCGACCGGTTCGGGCAGAGGTTCGGGCGCGGGCGGTTCTTCGATCGAGCCTTGCGGTGCGGGCGGCGGCGCGGGCGGCTTGGGCGGCGGCAACGGCTTGGGCTCGGCTTTGGCGACTTCTTTTTTCGCTTCCGGCTGCTTGGTTTTGGTCGGCAGGTTGGTGACGTCCGCAACGTCGATGATTTCGACCGTCATCGGAACGTCCTGGTAAAGGTCGCGGTCCCGCCACGACGGCAGCCCAACATAAGCAACGGCGACCAAGGTCACGTGAAACAGAAGGGATAGAGCGAAATTGCGAAACAATTCGTCGCTCCCTATTTTTTCTTCGGTTTGGTCGGGGTTTGACCATGCTGCTGGGTGGTGATCAACGCCACCCGTGAAAAGCCCGCCGCATTGAGGATGCCCATCACCTGCATGACGCTGCCGTAATCGACGTTGGCGTCGCCGCGCACGAAAATGCGCACTTCCGGATTGTTGTCGGAAATGGCCTGTAAGCGCGGCACCACGGCGTCCAGCTCCATCTGCGTGTCTTGCACGTAGACCTTGCCGTCGCGGTCGATGCTGACGGCCAACGGCTCATCCGAACCGGGGATCGCTTTGGCCTGGGTCTTGGGCAGGTCGACCTGCACGCCCACCGTCAGCAAGGGGGCGGTGACCATGAAAATCACCAACAGCACCAGCATCACGTCGACCATCGGCGTAACGTTGATGTCGGCCATCGGCGGGCGGCGCTTGGCGTGCCCGAAGCTATGGCGTTTCGATCCGTTGATCATTCCGGCCATGAAGGCTTAGCCCTTTTCTTCCATCTGGCGCGACAAGATCGCGGAAAATTCGACCGCGAAGCCGTCCAGACGGCTGGTGTAGCGTTCCAAATCGCGCGACAGCTTGTTGTAGGCCAACACCGCCGGAATGGCGGCGAGCAGGCCCAACGCGGTGGCGAACAAAGCCTCGGCGATGCCCGGCGCGACCACGGCCAACGAGGTGTTTTTGGATACCGCGATGGATTGGAACGAATTCATGATGCCCCACACCGTGCCGAACAAACCGACGAACGGCGCGGTCGAACCGGTGGACGCGAGGAACGTCATGTAACGCTCGACCCGCTCCATTTCCCGCGCGACGGTGATGTGCATGACGCGTTCGATGCGCTCGCTCAGCGAGGTGTTGGCGAGCGATGATCCCATGTGGCCCTTTTCCGCCGCCCGGCGCCATTCGCGCATGGCCGAGACGAACACTGCGCCCATGGGGTCCTTGGGCTGGTTGCCGATGGCCTCGTAAATGGCGTCCAGGCTCTGTCCCGACCAGAAGCTTTTCTCAAACGCTTGCGCTTGGCGGTTGAGTTTTTTCAGGCTGGTGACCTTTTCGAAAATGATCGCCCAGCACCACACCGAGGCCAAGATCAGCATGATCATGACGCTTTTGACCACCCAATCGGCGCGCCAAAACAACGTCATCATGGAAAAATCGGGCGCGCCCACGGAACCGCTGAGGGTCACCGCATCGATTACACTGCCTTCCATATTTTAGTCCCAGTCCTCTATATTCAGTCCGATGTTTCGAAGGTTCGCAGAAGATTGCGGATTTTTTCGGGCAATCTTCCCGCGCCTCCGGATAATTTCATGCAGCCGAGCTTGATGCGAATGCGCACCAGGTCCTCGCCACCGCGCACGATGCGCTGTTCGCCTGACATCGACGCCCCGCCTACTTTTGTCAGCGAAAGGTGAACTTCGAGTAAATCGTCGAGCTTTGCGGGCTGGATATAATCCACGTCCAAGTGGCGCACAACGAAGCCCAACCCCTCTTCTGCCTGCAAGCGCGAGCTTTCGATGCCCAAATGGCGCAGCATTTCGGTGCGCGCACGTTCGGCGAATTTCAGATAGTTGGCGTAATAGACCACCCCGCCCGAGTCGGTGTCTTCGTAATAGACGCGCACCGGCAAGATGAAGGTATTGCCTTCAATGCGCCCGGCCTTTCCAAGCGTCAGGTCAGACGTCATCGCCGCCCCCTTCACCGCCCATGTCGTCGATCAGTTCCAGCTGCGCGGTGGTCTTGGGCGCTTTGCGGCCGAGATGGGTAAAGGCCTGAACCGTCAGCATGCGCCCGCGCGGGGTGCGCATCAGGAACCCTTGCTGGATCAGATACGGTTCAATCACGTCCTCGATGGTGTCGCGCTGTTCCGACAACGCCGCCGCCAGGGTTTCGACGCCCACCGGCCCGCCGCCATAATTGTCGGCAATACACGACAAATAGCGCCGATCCATGTTGTCGAGCCCGGCCTTGTCCACATCCAGGCGCGTCAATGCGCCGTCGGCGGCCACCGCGTCGACCACTTCGCGGCCCGCGACGTTGGCGAAATCGCGCACGCGCCGCAACAACCGTCCCGCCACGCGCGGCGTGCCGCGCGAGCGTTTGGCGATTTCCAGCGCACCGTCTTCGGTCATTTCGATACCCAAAAGCCGTCCGCCGCGCTGGACGATGCCGACCAGTTCTTCAGGCGAATAGAATTGCAGCCTGAGCGGAATGCCGAAGCGATCGCGCAGCGGTGTCGAAATCAAGCCCGAACGCGTGGTCGCGCCGATCAAGGTGAACGGCGGCAAATCGATGCGAACGGACCGCGCCGCCGGGCCTTCACCGATGATCAGGTCGAGCTGAAAGTCTTCCATCGCCGGGTAGAGAATTTCTTCCACCACCGGATTGAGACGGTGAATTTCGTCGATGAACAACACATCGCGCGGCTGCAAATTGGTCAGGATCGCGGCCAGATCGCCGGCCTTCGCCACCACCGGACCGGACGTGGCGCGAAAGCCCACCCCCAATTCCCGCGACACGATCTGCGCCAAGGTGGTCTTGCCCAACCCCGGGGGACCGTAAAACAACGTGTGGTCCATGGCGTCGCCACGCGCGCGCGCAGCCTGGATAAACACCGCCAGGTTTTCGCGGACTTTCTGCTGGCCGACGAATTCGTCCAACGACGTGGGGCGCAAGGCGTTGTCGGCGCCATCGGGGCGCCGGTCTTCGGCGTTTTCTTCGGGCGCGATCATGCGATCTTCGTCGCTCATAAGCCGTGCTCCTTAGGCCCAAGTTCCGCCAAGCCGCCTTTGATCAGCGCCTCTACGCTCGCGTCCTCGCCCGCTTTGGCAGCCGCGTGACTGACGGCCGACAGCGCATCAGAGGGCGAATAGCCAAGGTTGACCAACGCCGACACCGCATCGCGGGTGACATCGCCCGCACCTGCGCCACTGGTCGAAACCGTCGCCTTGACGCCCTTGGGTCCCGCCGCCGGGCCCAACGCCAACGCCGCGACCTTGTCTTTGAGTTCGGTTACGATGCGTTGCGCCAATTTCGGGCCGACGCCGCTGGCGCGCCCGACCTGGGCTTTGTCGGCGGCAGCGATGGCATGGGTCAGTTCATCGGACGAAAGCACCGACAAAATCGCCAACGCGACCTTCGCACCGACCCCTTGAACGGTGGTGAGCAGGCGGAACCAAGCCCGCTCGCCGCCATCGAGGAACCCATAGAGATGAATGTGATCTTCGCGCACATGGGTTTCGACATGCACCGTTGCGGCCTCGCCGACGTTCAACTGACCGAGGGTGCGGTTGGAACAAAACACCAGATAGCCCACGCCGTTGACGTCGATCACGGCCCAGCCGTCGCCAACCTCTTCGATGCGGCCTTTGAGCAGCGCGATCATCGCCGTCCCCCCGCCATGACTCTGTTGTGGGTTTCGCGGTGATGGGCGTGGCATATCGCCACAGCCAATGCGTCCGCCGCGTCCGGTCCGGCGTTGCCCGATCCCGGCAGCAAGGTTTTCACCATCATCAAGACCTGTTCCTTGGCCGCGTGGCCTGCACCGACCACGGTCTTTTTCACCAAATTGGGGGTGTATTCGCTGACCACGAGGCCAAGCCGCGCCGGCACCAGCAACGCGACGCCGCGCGCTTGGCCAAGCTTGAGCGTCGAGGTCGGGTTCTTGTTGACGAAGGTTTCCTCCACCGCCGCCTGCTCCGGCGACCAAGTTTCGATGACCTCGACCAAGCCATCGTGCAGTTCCATCAAACGCTCCGCCAACGCCAACTTGGCGTCGGACGTCACCGTCCCTTCGGCGACGAAGCTCAAGCGGTTGTCCCGCGCATCAATGACGCCCCAACCGGTGCGTTGTAAGCCCGGATCGATGCCGATGATGCGCATACGCCCTTCCCCCCGCGTTTGATCTAGGCGCTCAGCTTGGCCAAAATTTCGTCGGATATCTCAAAATTCGACGACACGTTTTGAACGTCGTCGTTGTCTTCCAAGACGTCGATCAGCTTCAACATGGTGCTGGCCGCTTGTTCGTCCAGTTCGGTGGTGGTGTTTGGCTTCCAGTCCAAGCGCGCCTCGGCGGGATCGCCGAACTTAGCCGCCAACGCATCGCGCACATCGGCCAAGTCTTCGGGCGCACAGGAAATTTCGTGACCGTCGTCGTCGGACGACACGTCCGACGCGCCGGCTTCCAACGCCTCTTCGAACATGGTGTCGGCGTCGGCCGCGGAAGCCGGGTATTCGATGATTCCGGTGCGTTCGAACATGAACCCGACCGAGCCGGTTTCACCGAGGTTGCCGCCGTGTTTGGTGAACGTCGAGCGCACTTCGGACGCGGTGCGGTTGCGGTTGTCGGTCAGCGCTTCGACGATCACCGCGACGCCGCCGGGTCCGTAGCCTTCGTAGCGCACTTCTTCGTAGTTTTCACCGCCGCCACCTTCGGCCTTCTTGATGGCGCGTTCGATGTTTTCTTTGGGCGTGTTCACCGCGCGCGCGGCCAAGATGGCGGTGCGCAGACGTGGGTTCTTTTCCGGGTCGGGCATACCCGACTTCGCCGCGACGAAAATTTCGCGGGCGTGCTTGGCGAAAACCTTGGCGCGCTTTTTGTCCTGCGCGCCCTTGCGGTGCATGATGTTCTTAAACTTGGAATGGCCGGCCATGACTCACTTGCCTTGGTGTTGTTGATCAGAATTCAGATAGCTGCTGCGTTGGGCGAATCTCACCCGCCCTATATAGCACAGGGGGCGCAAACAAAACGTTAGCGGCCTTTCTAAGGCCCCCGGACGCCGAGAGCAACACATCAGTGGCGAAGTCCCACCCCGCCATGAATCTCGCCCTGCGGACCATCTCGGCTTGCTGCAAATTTCACAAATACAAACAGTTAATACTTACGAAGAGGTTGTTTTGCGCTGTATACGCGTTATAGACTAATTTGAGAATAGATCGCATTCATAAAAAGTTACCCTAAATAGGGAGTATCGGCGCATTCGTAACAGGGCGCTCCAGCGTCATCGGGAAAGAGAACATACACTCATGTTGAAACGATTTTTGATCGTGGCTCTGGTCATGACCGTGGGCACGATTAGCCAAGAAGCCCGCGCCACCGACACCCTTGCGCTGTCATCGGACAACGTGACCCGCATTTGGCGCAACATCAACAACGTGATCTTGGTCTTGTCGGCAAAAATTGCACTCGACGACGAATGGATCGACGAGTTGCGCAATAGGCAGCCTGCCCCCACCGGGGACGTCGGCGATGAAATGGCGGCTTTTTACGAAAAACTCAACGTGCTTCTCGCTTCCAGCGACCTTCCACCCGTTGCCACGCCACAAGACGGCCCCCCACAAGATACCAGCACCCTCTACATGCGTTCCGGAGTGATGCTCGATAACCTGATCTATTACCTGATCGAATCAGATTCATTGGCCAGCGTGGCCATTTATTATGGCGGCGACGACCTTCACGGCACGTCGAATGCGGACGTGGTGGCCGAGGTCAATCTCGCCAACCAGCGCCTCGACGCCTACATCGCCGAAAGCGGACTGTAGCGCACAGCCACAGCCGCACCTTGCGCAACACAAGCCCACATTGCGCCCCAAGAGCATTTGACACAGAGCGCCAGCACCATGAAAAACCTTAAAATCAGCACCATCGGCACGATCATATCCGTGTTCCTCGCCCTATCCGCCGCAGCCATCGTGGCCAGTTCTCTGACCACTTCGCAGCAAGTCGGTCAAGCGGGCGGTGCCTGGCAATCGTTCGAAGCCGGACCGTCGCGCAAAAGCTCTTACCTTAACGCGGTTTACAAGGCGCTCGGTTTTGGCGGCATGTTGCACCAATACAAGGATTATCTGCTTAGCCAGGACCGCAAGCAGATCGTTCAGTTTCACATCAAGCTGCGTGAAATTCGCGTCGCGCTGGATGCCTACTACGCCATCGGCGTGAACCCTGCCGAAAAACAGGCTTTGAACGATATTTTGCAGGTGATCGAGGCCTATTCCAATGCCCTGCAGCAGGCCGAGCAGATGGTCAAACAAGGCAAACGCGCCGACGAAATCGCACGCACGATCGTCATCGACGACGCTCCTGCGATCCGCGGCATCGACCGTTTGCTGAGCGAAATCGACAACTCCCGCGCCGAAAGCGCGCGGGTGGTCAATTCCGCCGTTGCAAAGGCCAGTTTCGTCTCGAACACATCATCAATCGTGGTCGGCATCATCCTGATCGCCTTGCTGGCGGCGATGATCTGGTTCACCCGCTGGCGTTTGGGCGCACCGTTGAAGTTGCTTGGCCAAACCATGTGTCGGCTGGCCAAGGGCGAAACCACCGTCGAAGTACCGGTTCAAGACATGCGCGACGAAATCGGCGAAATGGCGCGCACCGTGCAAGTTTTCAAAGACAGCATGATCCGTTCGGAACAATTGGCCGAGGAACAGCGCGCCGAAGAAGAGCGCAAGGAACGTCGCCGCATCGCACTGGAATCGGTCGCGCAAACGTTCGAGAACAACATATCCAACGTCCTCGCGGAACTGTCCAGCATGTCGACTTCCTTGGAAGACACCTCGTCGTCCATGGCCTCCATCGCATCGGACGCGTCGAGCAAAACGTCTTCCATCACCGAGTCCGCCGTGCAGGCGTCGTCGAACGTGCAAACCGTGGCCAGCGCGGCGGAAGAGCTTTCAAGTTCTATTTCCGAAATCGCCCGGCAGGTCACCCAATCCACCAAAGCCGCCGCCAACGCGGTCAGCGAGGTCGATCACGCCAATGAAAAGGTCAACGGCTTGGCCAGCGCGGCGCGCAAAATCGGTGAAGTGGTGGCGCTGATCACCGACATTGCCGATCAAACCAATCTATTGGCCTTAAACGCGACCATCGAAGCCGCGCGGGCGGGCGACGCCGGCAAGGGCTTTGCCGTGGTCGCATCGGAAGTGAAAAACCTGGCCAACCAAACCAGCAAGGCGACCGAAGAAATCACCGCCCAGATCAGCGGCATCCAGGCCGCCACTGACGAAGCGGTACATGCCATCAGCACCATCGGCGGGACCATCACCAATATCAATGAAATCACCTCGGCAATCGCCGCCGCGGTCGAAGAACAAGGTGCTGCGACCCAAGAAATCGCGCGCAACGTCGAACTGGCGGCGGACCGCACCACCACGGTCACCCACGACATCACCGACGTCAACGCCAGCGTCAACGAAACCGGACAGGCCGCGAGCCAAGTGCAGCAGGCCGTGCACGCGTTGGGCGGTCAATCGAATGAACTGAAAAGTGTTGTGGAAGGGTTCTTGAACGACGTCAAAGCCGCATGATCAGTCCAGATATTTGGTGCTGATTTGCAATGCTTTTTCGACCTCGGCTAAACGCGCGATTAACGGCTCAATGGTTTCGCAACGACACGTGCACCTTAAGGGGTCCTCGTAATTCATGACATGTTGGCTTTTGCGTGCATCCGTACATGGTTTGCACAATAGATCCGAGATATCCTTGACCAGTCGCGTGCGCAAGAACTCCAACGTATCGTGACTTGCCATGCCCATTCCCCCCAGGCCTGAACGCGTCACACAATTTATCATACTATTCGATATTTAACCAATAGCTAATTTAGCCCGACCTCAATCAAGCGCCCGCCGACGCGAAGGGGCGAAATGCGCTTGGCCAGGCCCGTAGCGTCGTCACTTTCTACATACACGGCGCACAGCGTACCCTCGCCCGATGCCGGTTCCAGCCGTTGCTTGGGCATCTTGGTGGTGAAGCGTTCGATCGCTGGGCCTTTGGTCATGCCGATCACCGAGTTGTAATCGCCGCACATACCTGCATCGGTCTGATACGCGGTGCCGCCGGGCAGGATTTGCGCGTCCGCCGTGGGGATGTGACTGTGGGTGCCGACTACCATCGAGGCGCGGCCATCGAAAAAATGCCCCATGGCCATCTTCTCGCTGGTGGCTTCGGCGTGCACGTCGATAAGCACGAAATCAACGTTTTCGCCCAAACGCTTGTTCAACATGGCGCGACTGACGGCGGCGAAGGGATCGTCGAGCGGGTCCATGAACAAACGTCCCATGGCTTGAATGACGACGACTTTCTGACCGTTTTGGGCAGTATAGATCCCCATGCCTTGACCGGGCGTGCCTTCTGGATAGTTCACCGGGCGCAGCAGGCGCGGTTCGTTTTGGATGTAGTCGATGATTTCGCGCTGATCCCAGGCATGATTGCCGGTCACCACGACATCGACGCCGATGTCGAAGAACTGTTCGCAGATCGCGCCGGTGATGCCGAAGCCGTGGGCCGAGTTTTCGCCATTGACGACCACGAAATCGAGCGCCAATTCCTCGCGCAGGCGCGGCAGATGGTCGAGCACCGCCTTGCGCCCGGACTTGCCCACCACGTCGCCGATGTACAAAACCTTCATAGAATTTCTAACGCCTCGCGTTCGGTGATGATCCAATCGAGGCGCTGGTCATAGGCGTCGGTGGGCACTTCGTCAACTTCTTGGGCGCCATAGGCCACGCCGATGGCGACGCAATCACCGGTTTTTCGCAACAATTCCAAGGTGCGGTCGTAATACCCCCCACCCCAGCCGACCCGGTAGCCGCGCCGATCAAACGCCAACATCGGCACCAGCACCACGTCGGGACGCATCAACGGCGCATCGTTCAAGGGATGAAAGGTGCCGTGATCGCCCTCGACCAACGGTTCGTCCGGTCGCCAGGCGCGAAAGCGTAGCGGGCGGTCCTTCGCGGCGACTTCGGGCAACGTGACCAGCACCCCGATCCGGTCCAGCGCCACCAGCGCCGGGCGCACGTCCATTTCCGTGCCCATCGGCCAATAACCCGCGACAATGATTTCCGGATCGAAGCTCTCGGACACCGCGCTCCAGGTTTTCAGAAGGTGTTCGAAAAATCCGCGCACGCCGTCATCGCCCAACCCTGCCGCCGCCTCTGCACGAACCGTTTTGGCGTGTTCGCGAAGGGCGTGCTTTGGGCTGGATAAGGTCATCGTGATTTCCGAAAGATAGAAAGTGGACGGCGCCACGCCGACCGTTGGCGTTTGCAATCCTCTGTGGCCTGCTATTGCAGGTGGGCGCCATATACCGAACCCACGAGTCCGGCAGGGACAGCTCCCTAGGAAGACTTATAGCCCCAGGGAATGTCGATACCTGACGCATCGGGCAGCCACCGTCCAATCCGGAACTTAGGCGCGTTCGAGGTCTTCTGCAATGGTTTCGATGCGTACCGCCATAGTATCGAGAATATCGGCGAGACGATTCTCGTCAATCGTCGGCGCGGATGGGGTGACCGCAGACGGCTCAGCGATTTCGGCAGCGCTGCGCAAGGTGGCGATTTCGTCACGCGTCTCGGCCAAATCGTCCGCCATTAACAGACCGGCCATGGCCAACAATCGTGCTTCTCCAGCTTGACCGATCGCGCTGACCAGCTCACCGACCTTGGCATCCACCACCCCCGCAAGGTCGAGGATGTGCTGTTCTTCACCGTCCGCGCAAGCGATGTCGTAGGTCTGATTGTTGATGGAAATAGAAACCCGCGCCATCAGACCTGCTCCGCCAATTGGTTTTTGAACTTGGCGATGGTGCCGTCCAAACGCGCCGCCGTTTCATCGACGAGTGCGCGCAGCTTGGCATTTTCCGTCTGCAATTCTTGAGCCTGTGCCAGAAGGTTCGCGTCGTCTTGGCTCATCGGGGCGCTCTCGGCGCGATGCTCCACCGCCGCTTCAAGACGGCCGATAGCACGCGCCAGTCGTTCTTGAGACGCTTGCAATCGATTGGAATTGGTCGGATCGGCGCCAGTCACGGTTTTGGATTTCCCCCAGAAATCATAAGATACCAGAAATCATAAGATACAAGCCGCTATGCGATCCTGTGGGCAGGAAAGGTGAACACATGGGCCGATGGCCGAGAATAGGCTGGTGCGCGTGGGATCGTCAACCACCTCAAACACTTATCCGCAAGACTTTATGCAAGACATGTAAGTTCGCGAAGCGGCGTCCCACCCTACCCGCCCACCCTTGCTCTGACAAAGCCATTGACCGCGCCACAGGCACGCGCCATTGTGCGGACCTTACGTGATTCTGAGGGATGGGAAACAGAGCAAAACAACAGGGTTTTCAGCCATTACAACACGCTAGAGCATTCCGCTGAACCCCACCCACACCAACGGGTTGGGTGGGCGCAACCCGGCGGGGTGTTATGGGTCAAGAACCCTTATGTTAGAAAATGCTCAACTTTCTTATCCATACGCAATATTGAGTTTTAGGGAGCTTAAAAAATGGCGGTTCGTGTAGGTATCAATGGTTTCGGACGCATTGGCCGTATGGTCTTTCGCGCCGTCCACGCCGAATTCAAAGACATCGAAATTGTCGCAATCAACGATTTGCTGGAAGCCGATTACCTGGCTTACATGTTGAAATATGACTCGGTCCATGGCCGTTTCGCCGGTGACGTCAAAGCCGAAGGTGGCAACCTGGTCGTCGATGGCAAGACCATCCGCCTGACCGCCGAGCGCGATCCCGCGAACCTGAAGTGGAACGAAGTCGACGTCGACATCGTGATCGAATCCACCGGTTTCTTCCTCACCGAAGAAAGCTGCCAAAAGCACATCGACGCCGGCGCCAAAAAGGTCGTCCAGTCCGCACCGTCCAAAGACGGCACGCCGATGTTCGTGTACGGCGTCAACCACAACGACTACGCCGGTCAGGCGATCGTGTCGGCTGCGTCTTGCACCACCAACTGCTTGGCGCCGGTCGCTAAGGTCCTGCATGACAACTGGGGTTTGAAGCGCGGTCTGATGACCACCGTTCACGCCGCCACCGCGACGCAGAAAACCGTTGACGGCCCGTCCGCCAAAGACTGGCGCGGCGGCCGCGGCATCCTGGAAAACATCATCCCGTCGTCCACCGGCGCTGCCAAGGCCGTCGGCGTTGTGCTGCCGGAACTGAACGGCAAGCTGACCGGCATGGCGTTCCGCGTTCCGACTTCCGACGTGTCCGTGGTCGACTTGACCGTGGAACTGGACAAAGAAGCCACCATGGCCGACATCAACGCCGCCATGAAGGCTGCGTCCGAAGGCGCCATGAAGGGCACGCTGCAGTACACCGAAGACGCCGTGGTTTCCACAGACTTCGTCGATTGCTCCGCGTCCTCCATCTACGACGCCACCGCGGGCATCCAGTTGGACGGCACCTTCGTCAAGGTCGTGTCCTGGTACGACAACGAATACGGCTACACCTGCAACATGATGCGCTTCGTGCAGCACGTTGCGGCCAACTAAGCCACATTCGATAATCGAAGAAAGCGGAGCCTTCTGGCTCCGCTTTTTTTGTGCCCAAGCTCAAGGTATACTCCGCCCATGACCTGCCAATTGTATCTCATCACCCCGCCTGCGTTCGATCCTGAGAGCTTCCGCCCGACGTTCGTCGAGGCGCTTGAAGCCGGAAACGTCGCTTGCGTACAGCTGCGTCTGAAAGCGGCCGATGGCGGCCCGGCCTCCCGCGACACGGTGCGCCGCGCGGCTGATATCTTGATGCCCGAAGCACAAAACCGCGACGTCGCGTTTCTCATCAACGACGACGCCGAGCTGGCCGCCGAACTGGGTGCTGACGGGGTGCACGTGGGTCAAGACGATCTCAGCGCCAAAGCTGCCCGCGCCATCGTCGGCAAAGACGCCATTGTCGGCGTGACCTGCCACAACTCCCGACACTTGGCGATGGAAGCCGCCGAAGACGGCGCCGACTACGTTGCCTTTGGGGCATTTTATCCAACGACGACCAAAGACGCGAAAACCAAGGCCGATCCGGAAATTCTCGAGATCTGGAGCGCCATGACGCAGGTGCCCTGCGTCGCCATCGGCGGCATTACGCTCGACAACGCCCAGCCCCTCATCGACGCTGGCGCAGACTTTCTCGCCGTGGTTTCGGCGGTGTGGGATCATCCGACGGGCCCTGCCGACGCGGTGAAGGCATTTAACGCCCTGATGGGGAGCACGTCGTAATTGCTCAAAGCAATGCGCCGTCTTGGGACACATCCATGGACATCGACTTAAAAACCTGACATTTTGCCAAAATCTCATCAGGCATAATCTTAAAGGCCTATATAAACGTGACCGAAACCACTGCTTTCGATAACTCGATCTCCGATCTGCACGACAGCGCCGGGCGTATCACCCGCGGCCTGCAAAGTGTCGTCAGCGCCATCGATTCCATCGCTGCCGACAATGCACAATTTTTCAGCCACCCCGAGACCATGCCCGCCGGCACGGAAGGCGACGCCATGCGCGCCCTACTCGCAGGCATTCGCAAACAAATTGCCGAAGTGGTTGATCATGGTCGCAGCTTCGAAAGCAAGCTCAATCAATATTCCGCCGAGATCACGGATCTGACTCGCCAGCTTGAGCAAACCAAAAAAGCTGCCATGCTGGATCCGATCACCGGCATCGGCAATCGGCGGCGCTTTGAGGAATCACTCAAAGACATCCTCTCGCACCTTTCAGATTTCAACGAAAAAGTCTCTGTGCTATTGGCCGACGTCGACCACTTCAAAACGGTCAACGACACCCTCGGGCACAGCGTCGGCGATCAGGTGCTGCGCTTGGTGGCCAGCAATTTCGTCACCAATCTCAAGGGCGGCGATGTGGTTGCACGCTGGGGCGGCGACGAATTCGCGGCGATTTTGCCCAACACCAATTTGGACAACGCCCTGTCGGTCGCCGAAACGGTGCGCAATTCCATCGCGACGCGGACGCTGAAAAACAAGGAAACCGGTGAAACCATGGGCAAGGTGACCTTGTCCATCGGGGTGTCGACCTACCGCCAAGGCGACAATGCCCACAAACTGATCTTCCGTGCCGATCAAGCCTTGTACGAAGCCAAACGCCTGGGACGCAATCGCTCGGCTCCCGAGACCGAATAAGCCCCCCGATAAGTTGGTTGCCTCAAAGGCCCTTGAGTGTTAGCTTCCGCGCGCTCAAGCACGGTTTTGCGCGCTTGTCCCCTGTATCAGCTCTTTCGACGGTGAAGTCATGAAGATCAACGGTAACGCCATCCGCCCCGGCATGGTGATCGAACATCAAGGCCGCCTTTGGCGCGCAGTCAAAATCCAGCACACCCAACCCGGCAAGGGCGGTGCGTATCTGCAAGTCGAACTGAAAGACCTGCAAAGCGGAACCAAGACGAACGAACGCTTCCGCTCGTCCGAAACGGTTGAACGCGCCACGCTGGAACAACGCGATTTCAACTATCTGTACGGCGACGGCAACACCTTCACCTTCATGGACAACGAAACCTACGAGCAGATCGAGCTCAGCGCCGAAGCCATCGGCGAAGATCAGGTGCCGTACCTCCAAGAAGGCATGACCGTCACCATTGAAAGCCACGAAAGCAACCCCATCGGCGTGCAACTGCCGTCCACAGTGGTGTTGGAAATCGTCGAAGCCGACGCCGTGGTCAAAGGCCAAACGGCATCGAGCAGCTACAAGCCCGCGACGTTGGAAAACGGTGTGCGCACCTTGGTACCGCCGCACATCGCCTCCGGCACCCGCGTGGTCATCAACACCGATGACGGCTCTTATGTCGAGCGCGCCAAGGACTGACCTTGGCCGCTCCAGCCGCCCACGTTTTATAATTAAGGACCTAACCTTATGGCCCATCCCCGCTCGGCCCTTTTGAACGTCATGACCGCCGCCGCCCAAAAAGCGGCGCGGCGCATGGTGCGTGACTTCGGCGAAGTCGAAAATCTTCAGGTCTCGAAAAAGGGCCCCGCCGATTTCGTTTCCGTCGCCGACAAAAAGGCCGAGGAGACCTTGGTCAAGGAATTGCAAAAAGCCCGTCCCGATTACGGCTTCATCTTGGAAGAAAACGACTCCATCGAAGGTAAGGACACCTCCAACACGTGGGTGATCGATCCGCTCGACGGCACCACCAATTTCTTGCACGGTATTCCCCATTTCTCCATTTCCATTGGGCTGGTACGCGACAGCGAACCTTACGCAGGCGTGATCTACAATCCCGTCACCGACGAAATGTTTTGGGCCGAAAAAGGCCAAGGCGCGTTTCTCAATGGGCGGCGTTTGCGCGTTTCGGCGCGCAGCCACGTTTCGGAATGCCTGTTCGCCACCGGTTTGCCGTTCAAAGGTGTAGACAAAGACCGTGAACGCTTCTTGCAGCGCATCGGCGCGGTCACCAGCGTGTCCGCGGGCGTGCGCCGTTTTGGCTCGGCCGCGTTGGATTTGGCATATGTCGCCGCCGCGCGCTTCGACGGTTTTTGGGAAAGCGGCCTTCACGCCTGGGATATGGCTGCGGGCATTGTTATGGTTCGCGAAGCCGGTGGTTTCGTCACCGATTTGGACGGCAAACGCAAGATGCTGGAAAACGGCTCTATCGTTGCAGCGACCGACAAAATGCACCCCACTTTGCTCAAGTTACTCAAATAGGCTTTCATCGTCTTCCCACCTGATGTGAACACCCGCCGCTTCCGTGTGCCAAAGCGGTTGTGTGAGCCCAGACGCGTTGATATGGTGTTGCGCAATGGGGAAGTGAGCGATTCGCGCGCATTTGAAGGCGAAATGTGAGTGCGAAAAAACGAACCTCCCGCATTGCATAAGATTGGCAGCGTCTTTTGCCCGCGACCTTTCGTTTGGAGGCACGCCTGGGTCGGACGCTCACCCAACGGGGAGACCGTACACGATGGACAACCGACGCCTTAAACCCATGTTCAAGACTCGTCGCGCTCTCAGCCGCGACGGTCTCAGGTATGGCGTCTGCATGCTGGCCCTTGGTGGCGTTCTGGGCGGGGCGCTGGGTTTCGCGTCTGCGGCAGCGGCTCAGGACAATCCCATTGTCGATCTCACCGATCCGAATGTCAGCATTGATCTCAGCGTTTTGAACGACGGCGGATTGAGCCCGCAAATGGGCGCGCCGATGCCCAGCGTCGGTGCGACCACACTTCCCGGCGGAGCAGCATACCAAGCGCCGGGCAAGGACATGCCGGTGTCGACCCTTTACGTCAAACCGTCTTCCAACTTCAAGTTGCCGCCGCAAACCAAATCCATCGAAACCCAGTTTCTTCCGATGCCAGAGCGTGAGCCTGTCGCAACGCCCGAGCCCGTTGAAACAGCCGCAGCGGAGCCTGTTGCGGAACCCGTTGCTCCGCCGGCCCCAGCCGTCATGCCCCCGGCAGCCCCGGCGATGGCCCCCGTCGAGGTTGCCTCGGCACCACCGCCAGCCGCTCAGAAGCCTGCGGTGCCCGAACCGGCCACTGCCGAACCCGTTGCCGCAGAACCCGTTGCCCAACAACCGGCATCACCGGAACCCCAGGTCGCGGTGCAACCGGAACCCGCCCCGCAACCGACACCGGAACCGGCTCAGACCGTGGCTGCCCTGACTCCGACGCCCGCGAACGAACCAGCGAGCGCGCCGCAAAGCCCGCCGATGGAACTCAAAGCCGAGCCCGCCCCGGAACCGACAGCCGCGACAACACCGGCACCACCGTCCGCGCCTGCCCCGGCGCCCGCAGCATCACCCGTCGTTGAACACGACGAAACGCAAACCGCGCCCTCCACGGGCAACGCCGTCGTGGTGCCTTTACCACCCCAACCGGACTCTCCGGCGCAGGTTGCCTCTTTGCCGCCTGCAAGCGGCCCGCTCAGCGATGGCGACAGTCTGCGCGTAGTTTTCGATTCCGAAACCTCTAAGCTGAGCCAATCGGCCCGCGACGCTTTGCTCGACATCGCCACAAAGATGAAAAACCAGGACAATCTGCGCCTGCAATTGCTGGCGTACGCAGGCACAGCCGACACCTCGGCCAGCGCGGCGCGGCGTCTTTCGCTGTCGCGCGCCTTGGCGGTGCGCTCGTTCCTAATCGAAAACGGCGTGCGCTCGACCCGGATCGACGTGCGCGCGCTGGGCAATAAATCCACCGACGAAGTGACGGAGCGCGTCGACATCACGGTGGTGGAGCGTTAATTTTTCACCACACCAGTGACGTAGCCGCCATGGAGACGACCGAACACCATGGAAACCGAACAAATGTCCAACCCACACCGCTTTCTGCTTCGTATGGGACTCTTCTTAACGGCGGTCTTTCTCGCCGTGGCCGCCGTATACCACCCCCTGCTGACGGCATTTATGGCCAACGCCGCGCTCAACGGCCTCATCGTCGGGGTGTTTTTATTGGGCATGGCTTACAATTTCCGCCAAGTGATCCAATTGGGTCCGGAAGTTCTGTGGATTGAGCGTTTTCGCGAAAGCCACTCGCTGGGCGCGCAACGGCCACACATCGCGTCTTCGGCCGCCAAACCCAAACCCGTTAAAACCCCACCCCCGCCGCGCTTGCTGGCGCCATTGGCGGCCATGGTCGCGGGACGCCAGGAAATCAAGCTCAGCGCCATGGCCTTGCGATCGGTCCTGGACGGCATCGCCAGCCGTTTGGACGAACAGCGCGACATCTCACGCTACACCATCGGCTTGCTGGTGTTTTTGGGTCTGCTCGGCACCTTCTGGGGCCTGCTTGACACGTTGGACGCCATTCGCGGCGTCATCGCCAACATCCAAATCGGCGGCGGTGGCGACATCACAGCGATGTTCGACGAGCTGAAAAAAGGCCTCGAAGCTCCCCTTTCCGGTATGGGCACGGCCTTTTCCAGCTCGCTGTTCGGTCTCGCGGGCTCATTGGTACTGGGCTTTTTGGATCTCACCACCGGCCAAGCGCAGAACCGTTTTTACACCGAACTGGAAGATTGGCTGGCGAGCCTGGCGAAGCTTTCGGGCGGCACCTTGAGTGCCGATGGCGACCAGACTGTGCCGGCTTACGTCGAAGCGCTTTTGGAACAAACCGCCGAAAGCCTGGAAAATCTGCAACGCACCATGGCGCGCGGGGAGGAAACCCGCATTCACACGTCCGAAGCGCTCAACCAGCTGTCGGAAAAGATGAGCACCATCACCGACTTCATGCAGACCGAACAGGTCATCATGAAGAAGCTTGCCGAAACGCATATGGAGTTAAAACCCGCCCTGGAACGCATCGCCGGCGGCGGCGGCCTGGGTGGTGGCAGCGGCATGGACGACGCGACCCGCAGCCACATCCGCAACATCGATTTGGCGGTCTCGCGCATGCTCGAAGAAGGGCGCACCGGGCGCGAGGAACTGGTCAGCCAGATGCGCAGCGAAATCAAACTGCTGGCGCGCACCGTCGCTGGCCGCGGCGACGCCTAAAGGCGAGGAGAACACCGTCCCATGGCCGCCCTGTCGCGCCGCAACCGCAACCGCACCGACATCTGGCCCGGCTTCGTCGATGCCCTGGCGTCGCTGCTGATGGTGATCATCTTTTTGTTGCTGGTGTTCGTGCTGGCGCAATTTTTCCTCGGCGAAGCCTTGTCGGGACGCGACAGCGCACTGAAAAAGCTCGATCGCGAAGTCGCAGAATTGGTCGATATGCTGTCGCTGGAACGCAACGCCAACACCAAGCTGCGCGACGACGTCAGCCGCCTGTCGGGCGAACTGCAGGCAAGCATTTCCGAAGGCGACCGCCTCAAGCTGGAAATCGAAAGCGGCAAGGCCGAAGTCACCCGCTTGGTCGGCGATGTGGTCAAACTCAATGCGTTGAAAGATCAGTTGGAAGCGGACATCGGCAAGCTGGCGTCGCAACTCGACGAAAAGGACAAGGCTCTGCTGGCGGAACAAAATCTGTCGGAAAGCGCCCGCGCCGAAGTCGCGTTGCTCAACGGCCAGATGGGCGAACTTCGCGACCAGATCGCGACCCTCAATAAAGCCCTGGACGCCGCCGAGGTCAAAGCCAAGGATCAAAACGCGCAGATCGTGTCGTTGGGCAAACGGCTCAACGCGGCGCTGGCGTCCAAGGTCATGGAACTGTCGGCGTACCGCTCCGAATTCTTCGGACGTCTGGCGAAAATCCTCGGCGCGCAGGAAGGCATCGAAATCGTCGGTGACCGCTTTGTGTTCCAATCCGAAGTGCTGTTCGCCAGCGGCGCCGCCGAAATCAACGTCGGAGCTTACGATCAGCTGAGCGGCCTGGCGGGGACCTTGATCGATCTGCAGACCCGCATCCCCACCGACATCGACTGGGTGCTGCGCGTCGACGGCCACACCGACCGTATCCCCATCAAGAATCTGAAATTTGCGTCCAACTGGGAGCTCAGCTCGGCGCGCGCCATTTCGGTGGTGAAGTACCTGATCGAACAGGGCGTGCCCGCCAACCGTCTGGTCGCGGCGGGATTTGGCGAGTTCCAGCCGATCGACACCGGCAAAGGGCCCGAGGCGCTGGTGCGCAACCGACGCATCGAGCTGAAACTCACCCAGCGCTAAGACGATCCGCATGACATTGCGGGACTAGCCCATAAGTTTTTGAACCGCTATAAAATAAACTGGCATTCGAGCCCCCCACTCAACGAAACGCAGCCTTCATGCTCATTCTCTTTCTGATCGTTTTCATCGACCTGCTCGGTTTCGGCATCATTATTCCGTTGCTGCCGTTTTACGGCGAGCACTTTCAGGCCGACCCGTTCACCGTTTCGTTGATCATGGCGATCTATTCTCTGGGCCAGTTTGTCGCCGCGCCCTTTTGGGGCCGCTTGAGCGACACCATCGGACGGCGCCCGGTTCTGGTCATCAGCCTATTCGGGGCGGTGCTGTCGTATATCTGGCTGGGCTTCGCCACCACCTTGTGGATGCTGTTCGCCGCGCGTCTGGTCGGCGGCTTGATGGCCGGCAATATCTCCACCGCGTTCGCCTACATCGCCGACATCACCACGGTGGAAAACCGCGCCAAGGGCATGGGGCTGGTCGGTGCGGCATTCGGTCTGGGCTTTATCGCCGGGCCGGCCATCGGCGGCATTCTCGCCGGTCCTGACCCACTGACCGCCGACTTCCAGACCCCGGCCTTGGTTGCCGCCGCAATGTCGTTCGTGGCCTTTGTGCTGACCGTAGCGTTGCTCAAGGAATCACTGTCTGATGAAGCCCGCGCCAAAGCAGCCTTAAAGCCTCGCACAAACCGATTGGTCCAACTGCAAACCGCCCTGAAACGCCCTGGCATTGGCCTGCTGATCGCCATTTCGTTTCTCGCCACCTTTGTCTTCGCGGGTATGGAAACCACCTTTGCCATGTGGTCGCGCCGCCAGTTGGGTTGGGGTCCTGAGCAAAACGGCTACCTGTTCGCCTTCATCGGCGTGATCGCGGCTATATTGCAGGGCGGCGCGGTCGGGCGTCTGACGAAGCGCTTCGGCGAAGGCAATCTGATCGTGCAAGGTGCCCTCGCGCTAGCCGTGGGCATGATGATGATCCCGTTCTGCACCTCGGTCGGACCGTTGATGGCGGCCATGGTCATCGTCGCATACGGCTTCAGTGTCATCAACCCGGCCCTCAACAGCCTGATCTCGCTGCGCAGCGACAGCGCCGAACAAGGTATGATGATGGGCGTGGCGCGTTCCGCGACCACGCTTGCACGGGTCGTCGGCCCGGCCTGGGCGGGTGTCTTGTTCGCCCAGCTGGGCAAGGAGTGGCCGTACTATGCTGGAATGGTGTTGATGGTTCTGGTCGCCTATTTAGGCCTGAAGTCCTTGAAGGACAATCAACAGGCCAAAGCCGCCGCGCTGGAAAATGCCAAGCTGCAAAGCGCCAACGGCGCGCGGCTCGACGATGAAGACAAATCCGCGCCGATCGACTGAACGGTTTAGTCGAGGCGAACGGGCGTTCCCGCGATCTGGCTCATTTCCGTGCTCAAGACATCCAGCAACGAATCGCTGCTGCGCGTCGAAATCCAGGCTCCTGCCGCCTCGTCATAGCCGTAATGGGCCGCGCCGCTGATGGGCGAAGACAGCCAGATTTGCTGGTTCGGGGCGTGTTTGTTGATGACGTACTGACGCCCATCTTCCAATTCCACGGTCAAAATACCGTTTTCCAAATCGACGTCGGCATCGTCGCCGATGGCATCGTCAATGGCGTCGAACAAGGATTCGAGGGTCTTTTCGGCCAAATCTTCAAACGCGGTGGCGTCCATGAGGTCTGCGTCCTGCTGTTGTGGTGTGCGGCTTCCCTGTCTAAACCACCCCCGCCGCCCCGACAAGAGCCGGTCGCCCCCTTCTGCAGGCAAATTAATTCACGCCAAAGCCCTTTCAACGCTTGCATCCCCGCCAGCGCCTGTTTATATAAGCGCTCCCGTTTTTGGAGCTGAGTGATGAAACAAGACATTCACCCTGACTATCATGAGATCACAGTCGAGATGACTGATGGTTCCACCTTTACGACCCGTTCGACCTGGGGCAAAGAAGGCGACACCATGAAACTCGACATCGATCCGAAGACCCATCCGGCTTGGACCGGCGTCCACCGTCTGCTCGATAGCGGCGGCCAGCTTGCCAAGTTCAACAGCCGCTTCAAAGGCTTGGGCCTTAAGTCCTAAGTTTATTTGGATCTGTCTGTACGGTTTCAAGGGGTGCCATCGGTTCACGTTGGCGCCCCTTAATCGTGCCCGCAACCCGTCCAACAGATTGAATATTTAAAAACCTACACACTTTTGAAATGCACCAAAGTGCTTCCTAAAAGTCTTTGAACAAAAACTCTTATTTCTTGAAAATTTCAATTTTGTTTAGAATCGTGTACTTAGTATGCTTTGCATATAAATTGGGCCCACTATTTACAGACAATGATCTAAGAACCACATGATCGTCGACCGTACCGCGCCGTCGACGACCAGGATTGGGGCGATACCGGGGCGATGGCAGATTCGACAAGTTACGAAGTCCAGGTCATGCAAGGAGGAAAATGGCGCATTCACGCCCAATTTCCACCTTCCGGCCGCGAGGACGCCATCGAAGAGGCCAAAACCCTGGAATCCATGCCGGGGCTGTCCGGCATCAAAGTGGTTCGCGACAATTACGACGACCGCACCGGCCTGCACCGCGAACACATGATCTACAAGCATGTGCCGAAACCGTCTGCGGCCCTCTCCAGCGAGCCAGGATCGCCGTCATCTGGTGGCGGTAAGTATGCCCACTACATGGCCCGCGCCAGTGCCAATCGCATGGATGACATCGATTTTGGCGACAAGGCCTCATCCAATGCGAAGTCAGGCAAGACCTCGCGCCTGGGCGTGTTTACCAAGCTGATGCTGGTGCTGTTGTTTTCCATCGCCATTTCCGCAATCGTGGTCGGCGTGCTGAACGGCGTGCTGCCGTACAAGCAGATCGCGGGAATCAAATTTTATGGCGTGATGCGTTCCAACATCATGATCGGTACGGCCATCGCAACGTTCCTGTTGTCGGTGATCCTCACATACCTGGCCTTTATGCGCGGCGACGAGTTGGAGGCAATCAACCTCGCACGTGAAGAAAAAATCAAAAAACAGGCCGAGGACAAACGTCGCCAGGAAGAAGCCAAGCGCAAGGCCGAAGAGGAAGCGCAAAAACAGGAAGAAGCTAAGCTCACCAAGGAAGAAGAAGAAGAGCGCAAAAAACAAGCTGAGGAAGAGCTGAAAAAAAGGGCTGAAGAGGAAGCCAAGCAACAGGACGACGCGGACGCGGAAGAGGGCCAGGAAGAAAAAGAAGAGGAAGAAGAGTACTCCGGTCTGTCGCCCGCCGCCGAAGCGCAAAAAGCCGTACTGATGGGCTTTTTTGGCGAAGCCGTGCGCGCCCTGCCCGCCGAACGGCGTAAAATGGACAACTACAACCGCTTCGGCGTGAATCTCTATCTGGCCGGAGCCGCCGAAAGCTTGGGCGGCGCGCGAAACCTGGATAGCGACAGCATCTCCGAAATCCTTGCCAGCAGCCTCGGAGTCATGGGCCTCAAGCCCGAGCACGCCCAGGCCTTCGCCAAGCGCTACGAAGATTATCTGCTGCAAGACGCCCGCTACATGGAAATGTTCCAGTCCGGCCGTCAAACCATGACGGAATATCTAGGCGGCGACAAGGAATCACCCAAAAAGCTCGACGCGTTTTTGCATGAATGGAATAAGCCCAAGGCCCCGGAAGACCCCGAAAAGGAAGTGGTGGTGATGTTCACCGACATCGTCGGATCCACCGCCATGACCCACGAAAAGGGCAACCTAGCCGCCCAAGAGGTGGTCCGCGCCCACAACCGCGTGGTGCGTGAAGCCTTGGCCAAGACCGGTGGGCACGAAATCAAGCACACCGGCGACGGCATCATGGCGTCGTTCGAAAAGGTCACCGACAGCCTGCTCGGCACCCAACAGATGCAGATGATGATCGAACTGCACAACCAGCAAAGCCCCGAAATTCCGCTGAAAGTGAAAATCGGCATCAACGCAGGCCGTGTGGTGATGGAGGAAAAAGATCTGTATGGCGTCACCGTGCAGATGGCGGCGCGCATCGTCGACAAAGCCAAGGCCGATCAGATTTTCGTATCCGACACCGTTTACGGCATGGCCAAGGGCGGAAGCTGGCGTTTCGTCAAACGCGGTCCCTATTATCTCAAGGGCATCGACGGCCCTGCGTATCTGCAAGAATTGGTGTGGAACGACAAGGTCGACATCGCCACCGTCGAGGCCGCAGCTGCGGCCGAACGTCCGCAGTTGGAACAGCTGTACGTCGCCGCCAGCGGCAAGTCGTTGCCCGGCGCACAGCCCCAGCCCGAACAACCCGCAGACGCCCAAACGCAACCCACCCAGCCCCAACCGGCCCAACCTCAGCCTGCGCAACAATCTCAGCCAGCTCAGCCGGCTCAGTCGCCTACAGCCACACCTCAGGCCGCACCGCACGCTTCGGCTCAGCCCCCTCAGCCGCGCTAAATTCAACGACTGAATAGTTTTTGATTTTTTTTGCTCGGCCCCCTTGCGGCGCCAAAAACATCAACCTAAATCCGTTTTGTATCCAGTGAACAGCCGACAGGATGCCGCCAAGCGGGTCCCTCAAACGGTCTTTTACCGCGATACAGCATGAACCGGACTGTCGCCGATGATCGGGACAATCCTTTGACATTGTTGCTCATTTAAGGAGAACAGTTATGCGTACCATCGACTTTACCCCTCTCAATCGTTTTGCCGTTGGCTTCGACCGCATGCAGCGCCAGCTCGAAAGCATGGCCCATCTGGACGAAACCGCCAGCGCTTATCCGCCTTACAACATCGAAGTGTTGGGCGAAGATGCCTACCGCATCACCATGGCCATCGCCGGGTTTGGGATCGAAGATCTCGACATCACCGTGCAAGACACCCGCTTGACCGTTTCGGGTCGCGTCGAAAGCGACGATAAGCCGGTTCAGTACCTGCACCACGGCATCGCCATGCGCGCGTTTGAGCGCCGCTTTGAACTCGCCGACCACATCAAGGTCAACAGCGCCGAGATGAACAACGGTCTTTTGCACATCGAACTGGTGCGCGAAGTTCCGGAAAGCCTGAAACCGCGCAAGGTCGAGATCAAAGGCACGGGTTCGAAGCCCAAGGCCATTGAACAAAAGGCCGCTTAAACGCCTCTCACATTGTACGTCAGCCGGGCCGGCCTCATGCGAGGCCGGCCTACTGCTTTGCGTTGGCAAGCAGATAACGCCCCGCGGTGGCGCGGATCGGTGCGGGAATGGGCGTCGGCGTTTCGCTGTCACGATCAACGAACACATGAATGAAATGGCCGACGGCGACCGGCTTTCGTCGCCCCTCGACGTACAGCGCCATACCGTACGTCAGGCTGGTCGTACCCAACCGTTCCACCCCAATGCCCGCCGTGACCTTCGACGGAAACGGAATCGGCGCCAAGAATCGGCATTTGCTTTCGGCCACGAACGGGATCGCCCGGTCGGTCAGCCAATCCAGCCCAAAGACGTCGCACAGACTGACCACGGCCTCTTCGAAATAGACGTAGAACTGCACATTGTTGACGTGGTTGACCATATCGTAGTCATTCCAGCGCACCGCCACTCCGAGGGTGTGAGGAAAGTCGCTGAGGGAAGGAAACGTTTTGTCCGCCATGGTCCAAACCTTGATTTATGAGAGGCTTCACGAAAAAAGGGCCGCCTGACGGCAGCCCTTTTAATCATGTATTCGAGCCCTGTTAAACTCGCTGTCTCATTTTTGTGGGACAGACTTTATCACGCAAAGGGACTAGGTCAAGGACAGAAATACACCTTTGTCGTAAAAACGACATACTCGCTCTCAGGTGCGAGTGGGCTCGAAAAAAGCGCCACCTCGGTGAGGCGGCGCGAGTTTAACAGGGAGGCGTCGGAGGCTCAGTGCAGATGCCAATCCGACACTTACAGTATGGGTATTTAGCGTTAAAAGAGCGTTAAGCCCAAATCGCTTCGACACGGTTACCGGCACCCACCCCGTCAGCGCTTGAAAAACGCGTCGGCGCCCGCCCGCGCGGCTTGCTTGGCTTTGATCGCGGATTCAGCCCGGGCGATTTCGCTCTTGAGTTCGTCGATGTACTCGCCAACCGCCTCGATCGACATCTCATCCAAGTCCTTGCGTATCGTCCTGGCGCCCGGTGACGGTTTCATCGGCTCCAAATCATCCGTATCCATGCTCGGCTCCTGCTTGTCCCAACATCTGCTTGTGTGCGCGTGGCTCCTGGTCATACTAGGGGATCAGACGCCTCCCCAAAAGTCCTCAAATAGGTGACGAGTCCCATGTCCAAGACGACACTCCCCCAGGCCATGCGTTGTATCGAAACAACCGACGTCAAAGGCGCACAGGCCCTGACGATCGGCGAACGCCCCGTACCCATTCCCGCCACCGGCGAAGTCCTGATCAAGGTCGCGGCGGCGGGCATCAACCGTCCGGACGTTTTGCAGCGCGACGGCCTATACCCCGCGCCGCCCGGCGCCAGCGATATCTTGGGTCTGGAAGCGGCGGGCGAAATCGTCGCCTTGGGCGAAGGCGTCAGCGATTTGACCATCGGCGATCGTGTCACCGCGTTGCTCAGTGGCGGCGGTTACGCCGAATACGCCACCGCCCACACCGGTGCGTGCCTGCCCATACCCCAGGGCTTGTCGCTGATCGAAGCCGCATCGCTGCCGGAAACCTATTTCACGGTGTGGAGCAACCTGTTCGATCGCGCCCACCTGCGCTCAGGCGAGAGTCTTTTGGTGCACGGCGGCACCAGCGGCATCGGCACCACCGCCATCCAAATGGCCCGCCGCTTAGGCGTTCGCGTCATCACCACGGCGGGAAGCCGCGAAAAATGCCAGGCCTGCCTGGATTTGGGCGCCGAGATGGCGGTGAACTACCGCGAGGACGATTTCGTGCCTTTGGCGCGCGAATTCGGCAGCGACAAAGGCGTCGACGTGATTCTCGACATGGTCGGCGGCGATTATGTGGCGCGCAACATCAAATCTTTGGCCCCCGACGGGAGACTGGTGAACATCGCATTTTTGCAAGGCTCCAAGGTCGAACTCGACCTCATGGCGGTGATGCTTAAGCGTTTGACCCTGACCGGATCGACCCTGCGCGCCCGCGACACCGGATTCAAGGCTGCGATTGCGCAAAACCTCAAGAAAACCGTGTGGCCGCTGCTGGAAAGCGGCGCAATCAAGCCGGTGGTGCATCGGACCTTTGCCCTCGAAAACGCGTCCGAGGCCCACCGTTTGATGGAAAGCAGCGCCCATATCGGCAAAATCGTGCTGACCACCGACGAAACCGGCCGATAAATCTTGCTCAAATGGTTTACCCGCCTGGGTTTTTGGGATAAACAAGGCTAACTCAACCCCCTCAATGGGGGTTGAACCCGTTTTATGGATAAGGAAACCCAAAATGGCGAAGCCATTGATGCCCAAGGCGACGGCCGTATGGCTGGTTGAAAACACCGCCCTTTCGTTCGAACAGATCTCCGAATTCGTCGGTCTGCACGAGCTGGAAGTGCAAGCCATCGCCGATGGCGAGGTTGCGGTGGGCATGCAGGGTGCCGACCCGATCGCGTCGGGCGAACTGACCCAAGCCGAAATCGACCGCTGTCAGGCCGATCCCAATGCCACGCTGAAAATGGCCAAGGCAACGTTGCCGATGCCCAAAGCCCGCGGCAAGGGTGCGCGCTACACGCCGGTGTCCAAGCGCCAAGATCGTCCGGACGCCATCGCATGGCTGCTCAAGCACCATCCGGAGTTGAGCGACGCGCAGATTTCGCGCATCATCGGCACCACCAAGCCGACCATCAAGTCGGTGCGCGAACGCACCCACTGGAACATCAACAACATCAAGCCGCAAAGCCCGGTGGGCATGGGGCTGTGCACGGAAGCCGATCTCGAAAAGGTCGTCGCCATCGCCCGTGCCAAGGCCGGCACCACCCACGTGCCGCAAACCGAAGCCGAGCCCGCACCGTCGCACTATTCGCCCGAGCCGATCCTGCCGACCATGGAACCCGGCCCCAAGGCGGAAGAAGAAGAAGAGCACACCGTGGAAAGCGTGTTCGGCAAATCGTCCAACGACGAAGACTGAGCGTTTTTCACAGATCAACAAAAAGGGCCGCAACAAGCGGCCCTTTTTTTGTGACTTTCGATCATTGCCCCTTCAGTCCGAGCACGACTGACCGAATTGGGAAAGCGCTTCGGACAGGTAGTCGCTGATCAGAGGGATTTCCAAAAGGTGCTTGGGCGTGCTTTCATCCAAATCGTCTTGGGCGGTTTGCACCGCGTCGGCCCAATTTTCCATGTCCACATCACCGCGCCCGAGCATAATCATCGCGTGCAATTCGCACAGTTCTTCTTCACTGAGCGATTCCAAGAACGACATCAGTTCTTCATACACGGAATCGTCGGGCTGGTCGGAGAGGATCTGGTGATCGTTGTCATCGGTGGCATTGCCGCCGGGGTCGTCGTAGGGCGCGGCTTCCTTGGCGTCGAATTCACGCGTCTTGACGATCACATAACAGACTTTTTCGGAAGAGATGGCTTGCATAGCGAACCTCCTTTCCTGGGCGATCCCAGATGCTCGAACGACGCAAAACACGACGCCTTAAACAGGTCGTAAAACATTGAATTACCGCCCCTTTCGGGACATAACCTTGATCGTTATTCTAGCACACAAGTGCTTTCGAAATGCAAAAAAAACAAGGGCCGCGAACGAATATTCGCGGCCCTGTCATTTCGCTGAAAGACGCGCAAAATCAGCCGCGCGCCTTGGCGTAACCGATGCCTTCCAACGCCGCTTCGATCTCATCCAAGATGGCCGGGTCGTCGATGGTCGCGGGCATCTTGTAATCTTCGTTGTCGGCGATTTTTTGCATGGTGCCGCGCAGGATTTTGCCCGAACGCGTCTTGGGTAAGCGGTTGACCACGGTCGCGGTTTTGAACGCCGCCACGGGACCGATTTGATCGCGCACCATCTGCACCACTTCTTTGACGATGTCGGCGGGGTCGCGTGCGACGCCGGCCTTCAGCACCAACAGCCCCAGCGGCATCTGACCTTTCAGATCGTCGGCCACGCCCATCACCGCACATTCGGCAACGTCGGGGTGAGCCGACAGCACTTCTTCCATCGCGCCGGTGGACAGGCGGTGTCCGGCGACGTTGATGATGTCGTCGGTGCGCGACATGACGTAGACGTAACCGTCATCGTCCAAATAGCCCGCGTCGCCGGTTTTGTAGTAGCCCGGAAACTCGCTGAGATACGCTTCTTGATAACGCGCATCGGCGTTCCACAACGTCGGCAACGAGCCCGGCGGCAGCGGCAGTTTGCAGCAGATCGAGCCGATGGTACCCGCATCGACCGGATGACCGTCGTCGGCAAGCACCTGAACATCCCAGCCCGGCGCTGCCTTGGTCGGCGAGCCCGGCTTGACCTCAAACGCGTGCAGGCCCAAACAATTGGCCGCGATGGACCAACCTGTTTCGGTTTGCCACCAGTGATCGATCACCGGCTTGCCGAGGATATCCTGCGCCCACTTGAGGGTATCGGGATCGGTGCGTTCACCTGCGAGATAGAGCGCCTTGAGGCTGCTCATGTCGTATTGCTTCATCAACTTGGCTTCAGGGTCGTCGCGCTTGATGGCGCGAAACGCCGTCGGCGCGGTGAACAGCACCTTGACCTTGTGATCCGAGATGACCCGCCAAAACGCGCCTGCGTCGGGCGTGCCCACCGGCTTGCCTTCATAGATCACGGTGGTGCAACCGTGCAGCAGCGGACCGTAAACAATATAGCTGTGACCGACCACCCAGCCCACGTCCGACGCCGCCCAATAAACGTCGCCGGGTTTGACGTCGTAAATGGCGTTCATGGTGTAGTTCAGCGCAACCATGTGCCCGCCGTTGTCGCGCACGATGCCCTTGGGCACGCCGGTGGTGCCGGAGGTATAGAGGATGTACAGCGGATCAGTCGCCGCAACCGTGACGCATTCGGCGGGTTCGGCTGTCTTCATTGCCTCGGCCCAATCGACATCTCGATCTAGTCTTAATGTCGAAGGAGCTTCAGGACGATTCAGAATCACACATTTTTCAACGTTGTGCCTAGCCAAATGAATGGCTTTGTCTAGTAGCGGGCAATATTCAATTATTCTCCCAGGCTCTAGCCCACAGCTAGCCGCAACAATCGCTTTAGGTTTGGCATCGTCGATGCGCGTCGCCAATTCGGCCGCGGCGAAACCGCCGAACACCACCGAATGGATCGCGCCCAACCGTGCTGTCGCCAGCATCGCGATAACGGCCTCGGCAATCATCGGCATGTAAATGATGACCCGATCGCCCTTGCCCACGCCGTTGGCGCGCAGCACACCCGCGAAGCGCGACACTTGGTCTTGCAGCTGGGCGTAGGTGTAGGTCTGCTGGGTGCCGCCGGTCATCGGGCTGTCGTAGATCAGCGCAGCTTGATCGCCCCGGCCATTTTTCACATGGCGGTCGACGGCATTGTAGCAGGTGTTGCATTCAGCACCCACAAACCAGCGGTAAAACGGCGGATTGCTGTCGTCGAGAACTTTATCCCACGGCTTCACCCAATCGATCTTCTGGGCGATGTCGCCCCAAAACCCACTGGGATCCGTTAGCGAACGCGCGTGCGCCACTTCATAAGGATTGGCCATAGTTCCTCCCTGTCACCCTCCGCTCTTTCCGCGCCAGGTTCGTGCCTCTGCGCAGCGCCGGAGTTCATCTGGTTGACACACCCACACCCCCGCGTGCGCGCATCGATCTCCTGGACCGAATTTTGATGCAAAAGATCCTTTTTTGCAATGCAGCATTATGACAGACTGAGCCCACGCGAGAGATTGGGGAGAGCCTGACATGAACCGTGGCGTGAACATCTACGAACAGAACCTGGATAAGACTCCGGCCAACCATCAGCCGCTGAGCCCGCTGTCGTTTTTGCAGCGCGCGGCGCGTGTCTACCCCGAACTGGAAAGCGTGGTCCACGGCGATCGCCGCTACACCTGGTCACAGACCTTCGCCCGCGCCAAGCGTCTGGCTTCAGCACTCGCCAAACGCGGCATCTCCAAGGGCGACACCGTCGCGGTGATGCTGCCCAACATCCCGGAAATGTTCGAATGCCACTTCGGCGTTCCGGTCACCGGTGCGGTACTCAACGCGCTCAACTACCGCCTGGACGCCGACAACATCGCCTTTATCTTGAACCACGGCGAAGCCAAGTTTCTCATCACCGACACCGAATTTTCCACCACCATCAAAGACGCACTGGCACTGATCGGGCGCGACGACATCACCGTCATCGACGTCGACGACGAACTGGCCGAGGTGCGCGGCGACAGGCTGGGTGAGATGGATTACGAAGCCTTCCTGGCCGAGGGCGACGAAGATTTCGCGTGGCGATTGCCCGACGACGAATGGGACGCGATCTCGCTCAACTACACCTCCGGCACCACCGGCAATCCCAAGGGCGTGGTCTATCACCATCGCGGCGCGTATCTCAACGCCATCAGCAACATCGTCGGTTGGAACATGGGCCATCACCCGCGCTACCTGTGGACCTTGCCGATGTTTCACTGCAACGGCTGGTGCTTCCCCTGGACCCTGGCCGCCAACGCCGGCACCAGCCTGTGCCTGCGCCGGGTCAACGCCGCCAACATCTATCAGGCCATCGCCGATGAAAAGGCCACGCACTTTTGCGGCGCACCGATCGTGCTTAACTTCGTCATCAACGCCACCGAGGCCGAGAAGCGCCCCTTCGATCACAAGGTCGAGGTCATGGTCGCCGCCGCGCCGCCGCCCGCCTCGACACTGGAAAACATGCAAAAGGCCGGTTTCAACGTCACCCACGTCTACGGCCTGACGGAAACCTATGGCCCCGCCACCATGTGCGCGTGGCACCCCGAATGGGACGCGTTGAGCATCGAACAGCAGACCTTGAAAAAAGGCCGCCAAGGCGTGCCCTATCACGTGTTGGAAGACCTGCAAATCATCGACCCCGAAACCATGGAGCGGGTGCCCAACGACGGCGAGACCATGGGAGAAACCATGTTCCGCGGCAACATCGTGATGAAGGGCTATTTGAAAAACCCCGACGCCACGGCGGAAGCCTTTCGCGGCGGCTGGTTCCATTCCGGCGACCTCGGCGTGATGCAGCCCGACGACTACATCAAGCTCAAGGACCGTTCCAAGGACATCATCATTTCCGGTGGTGAGAACATCTCCTCGATCGAGGTCGAAGACACGCTCAACAAGCACCCCGCCGTGTTCGCCGCCGCCGTGGTCGCCAAGTCCGACGACAAGTGGGGCGAAACCCCGTGCGCGTTCATAGAACTGAAACCCGGCACCGAAGGCACGGTGACGGAAGAGGAAATGATCAAATTCTGCCGCGACAACTTGGCGCACTACAAGTGCCCCAAGAACGTGGTATTTTCTGAACTGCCGAAAACCTCCACGGGTAAGATCCAGAAGTTCAAGCTCAGGGAAGTGGCTGAGGACTTATAGGCCTCACGGCGTAGAGAGCACCACCACCGCCGCGGTTTCGGCATTCAAATTCACCACCTGCCCCGCATAGCCCGGCGTGGCGGAAACTGTGCCCGCAAAAGGCGCCTTGAGGGTCGCGCGGGCAAGCTGCCATGTGGCGACCGTTTGCGCGGCGCGAGCGTTTTCCAGGGCCATTTTGGCGTTGGCCTGGGTGGTTTCGGCGAGTTCGACGTTTTCCGCCGAAGTCGACAGCGCGTCGAACAGTTCTTGAACCTGAGACAAACGACGGTCGGCTAGTTCGAAGATCACCTGGCTGGCTTTCACCGCCTCGTCGGCGGCGCGTTTTTTGGCTGCGAACGTGGTCACGTCCAACGTCGCCAACACGTCGCCCTTTTGAACGGTGTCGCCCGCGTGCACCTTTATCTCGGCCACGACACCGGACACGGCGAAGCTCAAGGCGCGCTCGGCGGCCCAACCGGTCGCGGGCGCCAACGCCATCAAAGCGGCAATCAGAAAAGCTCTCACGGGACTCTCCCCCTTCATCATCATTGTGCGGGCGGCGGAACGATATCTTGGCGCTTGAATTGCTCGGCATCGTCTTGGCCGAAACCGGTTCCAGACTTAGGCACGAAGCTGCCGCCACTTTCCAGCGTGAAGCCTTCGGCGGCGAGAAAATCGGGTTTGATTCCGCGCCCCGGCTGTTCGCCCAGCAGCACCGCGATGCGCGCCTGGACCATGCGGTACGCCCCGGTGGCGCGCACCAGTTCGGCCTCGGCCTTGGTGTGTTCGATCATCGCGCTGCCTAGGTCGGCGACGCGTTCTTGGGCATACAACTGCTGGCGGCGCAGCAAGTTCTTGGACGTATAGTCATGCTGCGCCAACGCCGAAATGACGCGCTGGTAGGCGTCGTCCAAATTCATCACCGCATTGAGCGAAGCGCGCCGCAGTTCGCTTTTCTTGGCTTCGATCTTGGCGTTGATGCGCGACTGCTCGCCCGCAAGACGGGTCTTTTTCGCCGCCGTCACGCCGCCGTCGAAAATCGGCCACGACAACCGCGCGCCAAGCGCATAGTCGTTGCGTCCGCGCAGATCGCGAGTGGTGTATTCCGTGTTGGCGAAGGCGTCCAAGCTGGGCATCACCGCCACGCCATCGCGGCTGATACCGGCCGCTTCGCCTTGCTTGACCAACGCCACCAGATCGGGATTGCGATCCATCACCGCAGCGAGAAATTTTTTTCGGTCGATTTCCGCATGTTTCGCCTTGGGCGGCTTGGGCGGCGAGATCAGTTCTTCGGGCAACGCCACGCCCATCAGCTCTTCCAGGCGCAAGCGATAGCCGGCGTTGCGGGTGCGCTCGCGGTAATAGACCAAGCGGCTTTGTTCCGCCAAGGTCAGCGCCTCGGCCACGTCGACCGGACTGGCGCGGCCAAGCGCGAGGCTTTCCTTGGCGCGATCCCATTTCAGATAGGCGGAAGTATGGCTTTCGTTGAGGCCGCGCACCTCCAGTTCCGAGGCATGCAGGTCGTAAAACAGCGCCAAGCCTTCCAACATCACGGTGTTGCGCGCAGAGACCAGCGATTGCTCCGCCGCTTCAGCCAGCTTGCCGGCCGCATCGCGCGCGCTGGTGGTTTGACCGAAGTCGTAGATCGGTTGCACCACTTCCAACTTGCCGTAAGCCTCGGCGTTGTCGTCGGGGTATTTGTCCGCCGCACTGGGACGGTAGAACTGTCCGGTGGCCGACAGCGCCAGCGTTGGCATCAGGCCCGCATCGGCTTCGGCCAAGCGTGCGCGGGCGATGTCGATGTCGGCGGCCGCGGTGCGAATGGCGTAATCGCCGTTCGCGGTGATGCGTTCCAACACGTGCGACGCGGTGATCACCGTTTCATCCTGTGCCAACGCCGCCACGGAACCAAGGCCGGTCAAAACGACGGCCACCCAAGCCCAGTTTTTCATCCCCCCCCGCATGGCTCAGTTCTGGTCCTGGATATAGCGGAAAAAAGATTTCCCGGTTTTGTGTACGCCGTCGACCACATACTTTCCGGCCAACAGAAACTGCTTTTCGTCGAGATAGCCGGTGGTGCGTAGCGCCGGGGCCCCGTCCTTGTCGTAGAACACGAACACCGGGGTGGCGCGCACGCGAATTTTGCGCGCGAACTCGACCTCGTTGGCGGGCGTGCCGTCGGGCATGACGATGTCCAGGTTGCCCTTGATGTTGCTTTCCATCATCACGAAGTGTTTTGAAAAATATTCCATCACCGCCGGTTCGGGATGCACGCGGGCACGCATTTTGTCGCAATAGGGACAGCCCGCCTGATGGAAGAACAGCACCAGATATTTGTCTTCTTCCGCCGCCGCTTGGACTTCGTTTTGATAATCGTTGTCGATGCTTTCGACGCGGTATTCCGCCCGGACGTTCGACGTCAGCGCCAACAGCACCACTGCGACGATAAAAGGAGCAAACAAAAACCGCATCACGAGACCATCCCCACAGAAAACCAACCCAATCGTTTAAGGCAATCACAATAGCGAAAACGCAAAATCACCACCACAGCATAAATGTAACCAAGTGTTACCGCTGCGGCCCCTCAAACAAAGTTACGCGATGAAAAAACCGGCCTCCCCTTTCGGGAAGACCGGTTTTGGATTTGTCTATCTCAACCACATGTCGGTGATTTTTCGCTCAGTGGTGTGTGAGACTTTCCAATTCGTCTTTTATTCGCAATTTTTCTTTCTTGAGGGTGTGGATTTCGACTTCATCGGGAAACGGCCGGGCCGTTGCTGCGTCGAGCGCCACTTCCAACTCGCCATGACGGGTTTTAAGCGAATCGATCCTATTCTCCAATGCCATTGGAATTTCTCCCTCAATTAAAGGTCGGTTAGAGCAAGAATCTTAACTCTCGCTCATCCACCCTGTAAAGCCGGTTTGGATCGTTGAGGAGTTTCAGCAACTTGCCCAACAGTCTCCATCGAATCACACATCCGTTTCTGTCATAAAGGTGTCATTTCATGATATGGTGACGCGAATTGGCACGGATTCCCCATGATAGACATCACGAACGACACCATTGCCCAGCTTGAACAGCTGAAGATCGAACACCGCGACCTCGACGACGTGATCGCGCGCCTGAGCGAAGATCCCGCACCGGACCGCCTGCAACTGCAACGCTTGAAAAAGCGCAAATTGTTGCTCAAGGATCAGATCGCCAAGCTTGAAAGTGGTTCCATTCCCGACATCATTGCCTAAATAGCTAGAACGCACATTGCAACCGGCGACACACCAGCGGGAGGACCCTCATGGGCACCGATAAAACCATCGACTATTATTTTTCCATCGTTTCGCCGTGGGCCTACATGGGCCATGCGCGGCTTCAAGATCTGGCAAAGCGTTTCGAAGCCCGCGTTATCTACCACCCGCTCAGCTCTCCGGATCTGTTTCCCGCCACGGGTGGACAATTGCTCAAAGACCGCGCCCAGCATCGCAAGGATTATCGCCTGGTCGAATTGGCGCGATGGAGCAAGCACCTCGGTATCTCCCTGAATCTTCAGCCCCGGTATTTCCCGGTCCCCGAAGCTCCGGCTTCGAAACTGATCCTCGCCACTCAAGAAGCGGGCCTGGATGCCGGGCCTTTGCTGGGTGCGATTTTCAAAGCCGTGTGGACCGACGAACTGGATGCCAGCGACGCCCCGACGCTAAAGAAACTGGCGGACGGCTGCGGCCTGGACGGTGCGGCACTGTTGGCGGCGTCCACCGATGAAAGCTTCGACGACGCATTCGCGCAAACCACCCAATCGGCCATCGCACGGGGGGTGTTTGGTTATCCGAGCTATATCTATCAAGATGAATTGTTTTGGGGACAAGATCGGTTGGAATTTGTCGAACGGGCGCTCAGCGCCTCTTAAGAATCAAGCACCTTCGGGGCGTTCTTCCATATTGGTCTTGGCGTGGCGAATGATTTCTTCGCCGCTGTCGCCCGCCGTGATGGTGGCGTCGCCGAAACGCGCCTCGATGCCCAACGTCTGGCCCTGCCACGTCAAGGTCCGTCCGCGCAAAACCGACATCAGACGCGCGGCTTTGCGTTCGCCGTCTTGCAAGGTGTTACCGGGCAGGATCAAACCGAAGTCGAAATTTTCCAGACTGCCGACCACGTCGCCGGCCTCGGCCCCCTCGCGCAATGCGGCGGAAGCCTGCATCATCAGGTTTTCCAACGCGCCGTGACCGAATTCGCTGCGCACGGCGGCGGCGTTGGTGATTTGAATGTAAAGAAACGCGAACTCGACGTCCTCTTCTTCCACGCGCCGGACCGCCAAGGCCAGGCGCGCCATGAATGCGCGACGACGCATCACATGCAGCATGCGGTCTTTTTCCGCCTGCTCTTCCAGGTACGCCTCGTGGCCCTTGGCGCGCACCAGTTCCTCGCGCAAATGGTTGATTTCGTCCAACAGCGTCTCGATCGCGTGACGCACGTTGTCCGTCATTTCTTCCTTGGGGATGCCCAGTACGCTGACGTTATCGTCGATCACTTCGTGGCCATAGCCGCCCGCATGGCCTTCATAGCCGCCTTGCGCACCGCCGTGACCGCCTTTGTGCTTTTTATTGCGTTCGCGTTTGGCTGCCTGCAGTTCGCGATCTTCTTCCGCCAGCCGGTTGCGCCCGGGACGTACGGAAACGATCGGCGCCGCTGGCCCTACGTTGTCTTCAGCCATGGGTACTCTCCCTACCCGTTCCCGCTCTACGCATTCAAGATCGCACGCCCGTCACATGTCGGATCGCATGTGTTTAGGATTCTGCGTTTCAATTTACCATGAAACACGACTTAAGTGGAAAGGGATCACGCAAATACAACCGCCCTTGCCATAACGCTTGCCTGATAAGGCGCGATGCCTATAATTGCCCGCTTTCTCACCGGGTGACGCGCCCGTTCAGGAGCACACAGAATGACCGCACCGATTGTGGGCATCATCATGGGCAGTCAGTCCGACTGGGAAACCATGAAAAATGCCGCCGAGACCCTGGAAAAGCTGGGGGTTGCGTTTGAGACCAAGATCGTTTCCGCGCACCGCACGCCGGACCGTCTCGTGGCGTATGCCAAATCCGCCAAAGACCGCGGCTTGCACGCCATCATCGCAGGTGCCGGCGGGGCCGCGCATCTGCCGGGCATGGCGGCATCCATGACGCCCTTGCCGGTGCTGGGCGTGCCCATCGAAAGCAAGGCGTTGAAGGGCATGGATTCGCTTCTGTCCATCGTGCAGATGCCGGGTGGCGTGCCGGTCGGGACCTTGGCGATCGGTAAACCCGGCGCCATCAACGCGGCCTTGTTCGCCGCGTCCATCGTCGCGCTGCACGACGGCGCCGTGGCTGAAAAACTCGACGCTTGGCGTGCAGCGCAGACCGCCGCCGTCGCCGAAGAACCCACAGATTAAAACCATGACCGACAGCCCCTCTTCCCAGCGCGAGCCGATCAAACCCGGCTCCACCATCGGCATCATCGGCGGTGGCCAATTGGGCCGCATGACCGCCGTCGCGGCGGCGGAACTGGGCTATCGGGTGCATGTGTTCACGCCCGAAGTCGACAGCCCCGCCGAACAGGTCTGCGATCATGCCACCGTCGCCACCTACGACGATCAAGACGCCATCGAAACGTTCGGCCGGTCCGTCGACGTGGTGACGTTCGAGTTCGAAAACGTGCCCGCAGAAACCGTGCGTCATCTTAGCGATCTTGCCCCGGTGCGGCCCAGTTGGGAATGCCTGGCCATTTGCCAAGACCGTATCCGCGAAAAAAGATTCTGCAACGACCTCGGCATCGAAACCGCACCTTGGAAAGCCGTGAGCAACGTCGAGGAACTGACGGCCGCCATCGCCACCATCGGCGCGCCGTCGATCCTCAAGACCACGCGCCTGGGTTACGACGGCAAAGGCCAAGTGCGCATCAAACCCGACACGGACCCTGCGGATGCATGGGCTGAACTCTGTGGTGGCCAAGGGGACGTCGCGGCAATCTTGGAAGGCTTCGTCGATTTCCGCATGGAAGTCTCGGTGATCACCGCACGGCGGCCCAACGGCGCCATGGCATCGTTCGACGTGGTGGAAAACCGCCATAAGGACGGCATCCTCGACGTCACCATCGCGCCCGCCGACATCAGTGCGGAACTAGCCGAGAAAGCCCGCGCCATCGGTCAAAAAATGGCCGAAGCCATGGACTTGGTCGGCTTGTTGGCGGTGGAACTGTTCGTCACCCAAGACGATCATTTGCTGGTCAACGAAATGGCCCCGCGGCCGCACAATTCCGGCCACTGGAGCCAGGACGGCTGCAAAACCAGCCAGTTCGAACAGTTCGTGCGCGCCGTCGCCGATCTGCCGCTGGGCACCCCGGAACGCCATTCGGACGCGGTGATGCTCAATCTATTGGGGGTCGACGCGAACCTTTGGGAACAGCAACTGGCGGACCCGGAAAACAAGTTGCACCTGTATGGCAAGGCGGAGCCCCGCGCCGGACGCAAAATGGGCCATATCAACCGTCTTTACCCCAAAGGATCGCAGCCCAAAGGTTGGGATTAAGCGCGGCCTTTGTGGGTCGCCAGCCAGATGCCGACGGCGATGGGTACGATGCCAATGAAATCGCCCAGTGCCGCCTGTTCGTTTAGCAGCAACCAGCCATACATCAGACCGAACGGCGGCATCAAAAAGTGCAAGGCGCTGGCGTCCGAGGCGCTGCCGTGGGTGAGCAGGTAAAACCACAACCCCACCGCACCGATGGACACGCCGAATACGATGTAGGCCATGATCCACACATAATCCGCGCCGAACACGATCTGGCTCGGGTCTTCGGTGATCAAGCCGAACGTCAGCAACAACACCCCCGCACTGAGAAATTGCCCGCCGACCGCGACCGAAAGCGGTGCGCCGGTGCGCCATTTCTTAAACAGAATCGATCCAGCCACGACCGAGGCCAGCGACACCGCCATGATGGCGATACCGCCGATGTCTTCGCCGCTGACGATGATGCGACTGCTGAGCACGATCATCACGCCGACGATGCCCAGGACCAAGCCCGCGCCCCGACGCAGCGACATACGCTCGCCCAAAAACGGCACCGCGAAGATGGCGATGAAAATCGGGTTCATGGATATAATCACCGCCGCCAGCGCCGACGACACCTTGCCCATGGCGACCCATGCCAAGCCTTGATAGCCCGCCTGATTGATCGCGCCCAGCACCGCCAGCTTGGCCCAACCGCCGACGCCGATCGGCCGATACGCACCGCTGAGCACGGCGAAGCCCACCATCAACACGCCCGCGAGCAAAAACCGCACGCCCAAAAACAACTGCGGCGGACTGACTTGCAACGCAATCTTTCCTGCCGCGAAGGCGGAGCTCCATAGCAAGACGAACACGCCAACCGTGGCGAAGTAGGTAAGTTTGTGGTCGCGAACGGTCACGGGGAAGTCCTTTTCGGCGAAAACGTGATGCGACCATAACGCCGGACCTTAACATATGAAAATTAAATGTTATGATGCTTTATATTTGCTTTATGGATGAATAAAATGAATCTAGAACTGCTCAAGGCCTTTGTCGCGGTCGCCGAAACCGGCGGCATCACCAAAGCCGAACATCGCATCCACCGCACCCAATCGACCATCAGCCAACAAATCGCCCGGTTGGAAAGCGATCTCAGCACGGTTTTGTTCGATCGCCGCAAACGCACCGTGCAGTTGACCGAACGCGGACGCCAGTATCTCGACTATGCTCGGCGTATTTTGGCGCTGGATCAGGAATCCCGCGCCCTGATCCACGACCAGGACCGTTTCCGCGTGGTGCGCATAGGTATTTCCGACAACTACACCCGCATGAGCTGGGCCGACCGCCTGATCGCCTTCACCCAAGCCAACGCAGATGTGCGCACGGCACTAAAAACCGATCAAAGCGGGGTGTTGCAGACCCACATGGACGAAGGCCACCTCGACATCACCATCTGCAACGAATTGAACCCGCCCACCGACGCGCTGGCATTTCGCCCCGCGCCGTTGCACTGGTTGGCCGCCGAAGGCGCCACCGTGCACCGCGAACATCCCTTACCGCTGATTCTCTACCCGCCCGGTTGCGCTTATCGCACCCGCGCGCTCACGGCCCTGGAAAGCGCCGGCATAGCTTGGCGCATCGCGTTTGAAACGCCCGATTGGCAGAGCATCCGCACCGCCACGGAAAAGGGCATGGGGGTCGCATTGCTCGACAACGCCGATGGCATGAAGCATGTGCGTCCACTGGGGGGCCAAGACGGCCTGCCGCCGGTCGAGCCCGTTTATCTGACCTTGCGCACCCGCCACTTGAGCGAAGACGACAGACATATCCAAATGTTGGCGAGCACGTTTGTCGAACTGATCGACGCCCCGGCGCATTGACCCCGCAGCCCGGTATTGAGTCGCGCCCCGGACCTGCTACACTTAAGCAGTTGGATCGCCACTGTTCATCCGCAACACTGAGCATTAGAGACCATCGATGAACGACCCCAAAACCAGCCCGACTACAGTCGAACACCGACAATGGGAACGTCAGGAATACCGAACCGGGATGATCTTGGTTTTGGACGGCGAACGTATTTTCGAGGGCCAGACCCTCAACGTCAGCCCCGGCGGCGTGTTCCTGAGCATCGCGTCCCCGTTTACGGACATCAAGTCAGGCGAAAAAGCCGAGCTGCGCATTTCACCCTATCCCGGCAGTCCTTATTTTTCCTGCACTGTCTGCCGCATCGGCGATAACGGCGTCGGGCTCGAGTTCGCATCCGATCAAGCCGGCTTTGGCGCTTACATTTCCCACGACATGTTGTTGAACTTAACGGGCAAGATCAACAACGCCCTGGCCAATTCACTGGACTTGAAAACCACCATCGACACCTGCGTCGACCAAATCCGAACCCATCTGCAAGCCGAAGGGTCATCATTGTTTTTGGTCAACGACGACAAATCTACGGTCGTGTGTTCCGCCTGTTCAGGCCCCGTGGACATCAGCGGCCTCGAGGTTTCCATCGACGAAGGTATCGTGGGCCGAGCCGTGCGCGACCGAACGCCCCAAACGGTGCACAACGTGTCGACCGATCCTTTTTTCACCAAGGCTGTGGATCAAAAAACCGGCTTTCAAACCGTGTCGTTGCTGTGCGCGCCGATGATCATTCAAGGCGAAGTCATCGGCGCCTTGGAAGTGGTCAACAAGCGCGGCACCGGATTTTTCACCGAATCCGATGAAGTGACGCTGATGGCGCTGGCATCTTCGGCTGCGTTGGCCCTCAACAATGCCCGCCAAGCCACCAACTTGATCGAAAAAGAAGCCCGCATCCGGGCCTCGGACATGAACTATCAGTTCCTGTCCGCACTCAACCACAAGCTTCACACGCCGCTGAATTCCGTGCTGGGCTACGCCCAACTTCTGGAAATGGATAAATATCTGATGGCGTCCAGTTTGGGCAAGGATGCCGTTCCGCAAATCATCGCCGCCGGGCAAAACCTGATGGATGTGGTCGACGCCATTTTGGCCTTCGCCGAATTGGAAAGCGGCAAGATCAACGTGAGCACAAGCCCGTTGCCGCCATTCGACATTTACGAAGCCTCGCTCGAAACCGCTCAAACCATTGCAGCACCGCGCAACATCCGTATCATCGACCAGAGCGAGGACCCGGCTTCACTGCCGATGATCGAGGTGGACGACATCCGTTTCAAGCAGGTCATGGACAATGTTTTGGGGTTTGCCATCTGCGGCTGTGCCGATGGGGACACGGTCACGCTGTCCCATACGATTGCCGATGGCATGGTGCGCTTTGAGGTCGGCTTTCACAACCCGTGCCCCGACATCCCCAACGTGTCGGTTCCCTTCGCGCCCAAAACCAATTGCGGCGAGCCAGAAATGACCGGGTCGACGTGCACGGGACTGGAGCTGGCCATATCGTCCAAGCTGGTCAAGCTGATGAACGGTCAAATGGATCTGGAAAGAAAAGAGGGAACGCTCATCAACGTGTGGTTCGCGTTTCCCATCGCAGACGGCGTTTAGGCGCGTCCCGAAACGCCGCTGAAAGCCGCCGCGCGACTGGCGCGGTTGAGGCTTTTTTCGATGTCCTTGGCGGAAATGCGCTGTTCCTTCACGGCTTCGAGCAATTCGATCTCCACCGCTTGGCTTTTGTCCAAGTGCAAAGACACCGCATGACGGATGAAGTCCTTGGTCTCGCGGTTCACCCCCGCATTCGCCAACGCGTTGGAAATCAATTCGCGGCGCACCAACGGCGGAAAGCGCAACACTTCAATGGCCACCATCTTTTTCACCTGCAACGGGATCAAGGGCGTGGCGAAGATCCGGTCGAGGCAGTAGCTGTAGATGCCGAAGTCCAATCGCCCTGCGACCGACTTGGTGAAATCGACGAAATCGTCGATGAAGGTGCCGCTGGACACCCGCCCTTCGATCAGCTCGCGCACCACGTCGAGAAATTTGCGATAGCGTTTGCGCGCCGGATTGAGGTCGTCGCTGAGCACCGCTTCAAGTTCGCGAATGCGGTTTTCGCGAAAGCCCGATTGCAGCACCGCCGCCGCCCCTTCGCGCACATGCGGCGACAGGGTTTGCTTTTCGATCAATTCGAACAGTTCTTCGAACGCGCCGCGACGCGCGTCGTTCAGGCTCGCCGCGCGATGCGCCAACGGCAGCAACGCCGCGCGCGCCACCAGTTCGTCCTTGGAACAAATCGACGCCATCGCCTGGGCGTCCTTGGGAATACTCAACTTGCTGGTGGCGAAATCGTCGGTGATCAGAAAACGCCCGGTGCCTTGAAACGTCAGATACCGGCCCAACCGCGAACAGGTCACGAAATGATCGGCCATGCCGACGCCTTTCATGGCGTTGTAAGTCTGTGCCTGGGAAACCTGAGCGTTCGCGGTCATGGATGCCTTCCCTTCGTCTGTATCAGGCGTCTGTATCAGGGCCTCATTTGCAGGTCACTGTTGAATCGTGCAAACGGTCCGCCCTTGATGAAATTGTCCAGCGCGTTCATCACCTTGGCCTTCATCGGCGGGATTTTGAGTACGTCGTCGATGCGCCGGGCGAGGAAATCCCATGTGTCTTCGCAGTTGTCCGACTGATCGTTCAACCAGTACAGCACCGTCGGGCCGTAGACCGCCGCCAACAGGCCGCGTTTGGTATAGTAGTTGAAGTCCGCCGAACGATCGCCGGCCTGATACCAGATATGATCGACCGTGGTGTGGGTGATGCGGGCCATCAAACCGGCATGCAGCGGGTTGGCCAAAACGCCCAGGCCGCCGCGCACGGCTTCGCGGTACGGGATCAAAAACTCCAATCGCGCGCGCACCCCGAAAATGACCCGGTCACGCACCCGCATGCCATCCAGGTCGGCGGCTTGCATGGCTTTGATCATTTCGCGGTCGGAAATGGTGGCGAAATGCGCGATGGCGTCCACGGCCCCTTCGGGAAACAGCCGTTTGGCGGTTTTGGCGTCGAACCCGGCGTCTTCGGCCCCGGCCGCCAGCGCGGCCTCGCCCCAGCCGTCGAACGCCACATGCGGGGCGGCGGCCAACACGATGGCGTCTTTTTTCTCGTCGCGGGACATTTTTTTTGTTGCGCTCATAGTGCGGTATTCCTGATCAGTCTTCGCTGCCCGCGCTGGGCCGGGTCAGTTCTTCGGTGAAACCGAAATTATCCATGTCTTCAATGCGGTACGGATACAAAATTCCGTCCAGGTGATCGCATTCGTGCTGAACCACACGGGCGTGGAAGCCCTTGGCCTCGCGCTCGAAACGATTACCTTGAAGATCATACGCCGAATAGCGAATGTGGGTAAAGCGCTCGACTTCGCCCATCATGCCGGGGATCGACAGGCAGCCTTCCCAACCGCCCTCCTTCGCATCGCCGAGCGGCACGATTTCGGGATTGATCAGCACCGTCAGCGGCACCCCGCCGTCCTCGCCTTCTTCCCCGTCTTCGCGGCTGGCGCGCGCGGGACTGACCTTGAAGATCACCAGGCGCAACGGCACGTGCACCTGCGGCGCGGCCAGGCCGGTGCCGTTGGCATCGTCCATGGTTTCGATCATGTCTTCGACCAAGGCCGCGATTTCCGGGGCCGTGGGGTCCTCGACCGGCATCGCGCTGGTCTGCAAAATGGGGTGGCCCATGCGGGCGATTTTAAGAATAGCCATGTATTTTTGTGCCCCTTGAAAATGCTCTCGGCCCTTCACATATCGGAACGCGTGTGCTAGAACACGCGCAGTTCCGCCCACTGTGGTGCGGAAAGGCTTGGAATTCAAGGCATCATGCCCCAAATTCCAGTTGAACCCAAACTTGAAAGGATGTGATTAACGTGCAAGTTGTCGTCCGCGATAACAACGTTGATCAGGCGTTGAAAGTGTTGAAGAAGAAGATGCAGCGGGAAGGTATTTTCCGCGAGCTCAAGCTTCGCAAGCACTTCGAAAAGCCCTCCGAAAAGCGTGCGCGCGAAAAGGCCGAGGCCGTTTCCCGTTCGCGCAAGATGGAGCGCAAACGCCTGGAACGTGAAGGCTTCTAGCCCCAAGGGCCTGGAGCCCCTGTTCCAAAACGAAAGGCCCGCCGTATGGCGGGTTTTTTGTTGTCCGCCTTGCATCTTGCGCCGCAATGAGGGAGAAAGGCGCTCACCTTGAACGCCCGCCCTTTTTCCTGGAGCCCGACCGTCATGCCCACGCTACCCAATTGCCCGAAATGCAATGAGGCCTACACCTACGAAGACGGCGCCATGCTGGTGTGTCCGATGTGCGGCCACGAGTGGGCGAAAGACGGCCCCGCAGACGAAGACAGCGCCCCCGTGGTGCGCGACAGCGTCGGCAATCCACTCAGCGACGGCGACACCGTGACGGTGATCAAGGACCTCAAGGTCAAGGGATCGTCCTCGGTGGTCAAAGTCGGCACAAAGGTCAAAGACATCCGCTTGGTCGACGGCGATCACGACATCGACTGCAAGGTGCCCGGCATCGGCCACATGGGCCTCAAGTCGGAATTCGTCAAAAAGGTTTGATGCACCGACATACGCATACAAAAACGGCGGCTCGTAAGAGCCGCCGTTTTGCGTTTGTGAGATCGTTGGCTTGAGTTTTGTAACCCAGCCTAGTGCCCCAGCGCCTGGACGATTTCCTCGGTCATCTTCTTGGCGTCGCCGAACAGCATCATGGTGTTGTCGGCGAAGAACAAGGAGTTGTCGACGCCCGCGTAGCCGGAGCTCATGCCGCGCTTGAGGAACAGCACGGAGCCGGCCTTTTCCACATCCAAGATCGGCATGCCGTAGATCGGGCTGGCCGGATCGGTCTTGGCGGCGGGGTTGGTGACGTCGTTGGCGCCGATGACGAAGGCCACGTCGGCGGAGGCGAACTCGTTGTTGATTTCTTCGAGTTCGAACACCTCGTCATAAGGCACGTTGGCTTCGGCCAACAGCACGTTCATGTGACCGGGCATGCGACCGGCGACGGGGTGGATGGCGTACGCCACCTCCACGCCTTCGGCCTTCAGCAGGTCGCCCATTTCACGCAAGGCATGCTGGGCTTGCGCCACCGCCATGCCGTAGCCGGGCACGATGATGACCTTGGACGCATTGCTCATGATGAACGCGGCATCGTCGGCAGAGCCGGACTTGACCGTGCCGCCATGCGCCGCGGCCGCGGCGGCCGCGCCGGTGTCGGAGCCGAAACCGCCCAACAGCACGTTCCAGATCGAACGGTTCATGCCTTTGCACATGATGTAGCTCAGGATCGCACCCGAAGAGCCCACCAGCGCGCCGGTGACGATCAACAGCGGGTTGCCGAGCGTGAAGCCGATACCGGCCGCCGCCCAGCCCGAATACGAGTTGAGCATCGACACCACCACCGGCATGTCGGCGCCGCCGATGGGGATGATGATCAAGAAACCGATCAGGAACGCCAACGCGACCAGTGCCCAGTATGCGGCGTGCTGCTCGGTGGTGGCGAAGACGAAGAACAGGCCGATGATCACGAGACCCAGAACCGCATTGAGCGGGTGTTGGAACTTAAACGTGATCGGTGCGCCCGACATGATGCCTTGCAGCTTGGCAAACGCGATGACGGAACCCGAGAACGTGATCGCACCGATCGCCGTGCCGAGGCCCATTTCCACCAAGCTGGCGGGCGGAATGGTGCCCGGCGCGCCGAGGCCGTAAGCCGCCGGATTGTAAAGCGCCGCCGTGGCGACGAACACCGCCGCCAGACCGACCAACGAGTGGAACGCGGCGACCAATTGCGGCAATGCGGTCATTTCGATTTTCATCGCGACCACGGCACCGATGGTGCCGCCGATGATCAAACCGGTGAGGATCATCGGATAGCTGACCACGTCGGGATCGATCAAGGTGGTGACGATGGCGATGACCATACCGATCATGCCGAGGATGTTGCCGCGGCGCGAGCTTTCCGGATGAGACAGACCGCGCAGCGCCAAGATGAAGCAAACCGACGCGATCAGGTACGCAAAAGCGCTCATATTTTCAGACATTTCAGCGCCCCCTTATTTCTTTTTCTTCTTGAACATCTGGAGCATGCGTTGGGTCACGATGAAACCGCCGAAAATATTCACGGAGGCCAAAGTCACGGCAACGAAGCCCATGATCTTCGAGAAGTTCATGTCTGCGGGACCCGCGGCGATCAAAGCGCCGACGATGATCACCGACGAAATGGCGTTGGTGACACCCATCAGGGGCGAGTGCAATGCGGGCGTCACGCTCCACACCACGAAGTAGCCGACGAAACACGCCAGCACGAAAACCGTAAACAGCGCGACGAAGGAAAAACCTTCCGCCGAACCGCCGGTGGACAGGGTCAACTGCGCGGCATTGCCTGCCAGTTGAGCCGCTTGTTCCGCAAGACCGGCCGCACCTTCGGCGAGCTTGCGCGATTGTTCTGTGATCGAAGCCGCGTCCATGACTTAAGCCTCCTCGCCTTTCAACATGGGATGAACCACCGCACCGTCTTTGCACACGCAGGTGCCGGACACGGTTTCGTCATCGAAATCGAAATTGATGGTTTTGGCTTCCTTGTCCACATGCGGGCTGAGGAAGTTGAGCAAGTTCTTGGCGAACAGCTGGCTGGCGTCCTTGGGCAGGCGGCCCGGCACGTTGGCATGGCCGACGATGTGCACGCCGTTTTTGGACTTCATCACCTTGCCCAGCTTGGAACCTTCGACGTTGCCGCCCGCTTCCACGGCCAGATCGACGATGACGGAACCGGCCTTCATGCTGGCGACCATTTCCTTGGTCACCAAGATCGGCGCGGTGCGGCCCGGAATCAGGGCCGTGGTGATGACGATGTCTTGCTTCTTGATGTGCTCGGACACCACCGCTTTTTGCTTTTCGAAATATTCCGGCGGCATCGGTTTGGCGTAGCCGCCCGAGGTTTCGGCGTCTTTTTCCATCTCTTCATCGACGGTCAGGAACTTGCCACCCAGACTTTCGACCTGTTCGCGGGTCGCCGGACGCACGTCGGTGGCGGTCACCACCGCACCCAAGCGCTTGGCCGTGGCGATGGCCTGCAGGCCCGCAACGCCGACGCCCATGATGAAGACCTTGGCCGGGGCGATGGTGCCCGCCGCCGTCATCATCATCGGCATAGCCGAGCCGTATTCGCTGGCCGCGTCCAACACGGCTTTGTAGCCGGCCAAGTTCGATTGGCTGGACAGGATGTCCATGCTTTGGGCACGGGAAATGCGCGGCATCAGTTCCATCGCGAAGGCGGTGACGCCGGATTTCGCCATGGCCTCGACCTCGGCCTTTTCGCTCAGCGCCGACATGTGCGCGCACACGACCGCGCCCTTTTTCATCAGCTTAAGCTCGTCGGCGGTGGGACGCTGAATTTTCAGCACCACGTCAGCGTCTTTCAGCGTTTCGGCGCCGTCTTTGGCGATAACCGCACCGGCGTCCTTGAAATCAGTGTCGGTGATGGCGGAAGACGCGCCAGCGCCCTTTTCCACCGTTACGTCGAAGCCGAAGCCGACAAGCTTCTTCACCACCTCAACCGATGCCGCAACGCGCGTCTCGCCGGGGTGGAGCTCCTTGGGAATTGCGATTTTCATGATGAACCGTTTTATCTGGGAGGATCCAATGAATCTGTGACAATTTTTATGCCCGCTTGCGCCCTGTTACACAAGCATTGCATTGCAAAAAATCGAAATAACGCCCGATTTCCCACGATGTAAAAATGCTAAGCCATAAAAATGGCCCATTGCACGTGACAGAATGCGCGTCGTCGCGTTGAATTGGTCAGCAAAGCGCCCATTTTCAAGGGCGTGTCGCAATTTTTGGAGCAACCCGGCTGCGTCCTTGGCGCATCCGCAAGACTTGAATATGATTTCGCCCATGATTTACACGCGTTTAACGCCGAAAACATTTGTGCTGGCCCTGCTGATGGGGCTGCCCATCGTTGCCCCCCATGCGGCGCACGCGGCAACCGACGGCGCGGTGCATTTGCGCTACGAAGCCAAGTGGGGCGGTCTGCACGTCGCCGATTTCACCCTGTCGCTGCTCAACGGAGGCGAAACCTATGAAAACCGCTTTCATTTGGAAACCCGTGGCCTGACCCGCTATTTCACCAACATGGGTGTGACGGCCAAGAGCGTCGGGCGCATCATCCAACCGCCCGCCGCTGTGGACAATGGGTACGCCCCCCCCGCTTCGGCGACGTCCGGCACCGCCGCCGACGCGCCTTTGGCGGAAACCTACCTGGCCAGCCATTACCGCACCGAATACACCAACAAAAAGCATTTCCGCTGGGTCGACATCACCTTTAACCAAGCCCCGGAGCCCGCCAAGGCGGTCACCGGCACGTCCCCAATTCCCGGGCGCGAGGACAACTGGAACCCGGCGGAAAAAGGCCCGGAAGTTCTGGAAAAGGTCGAACCCGAACAACGCATCGGCGTGAACGACCCTATTACCCTGATTCCGCAGATGATCGCGGTGGTGCGCAACCATCTCTTGGGCGGTCCCAAGACGGGCGTGGTCAAGGGCTTCGACGGGCGCAGGCGCTTCGACATGCGCATCACCTACATGGGCCCCGCGACCCGCACCGTGGCCGGCGCCCGACACGAAACCTACCGCGTGCGCATCGACCCGCAGCCGGTGGCCGGTTTTAAGGAACGTCACAGGATTTTGTGGAACAATTCGGCTTACGATTTTTATCTCAGCCGCGACGGCAGCTTTCTTCCGCTACAGATCGTACCGGTGAAAAACGGCCCGGTGCTGACCTTGGTCGCCGAATGCCCGACCGAATGCGAGCTGAAAGCGGAAGAAGAGGAATGAGCGCCCGTGCGTAGGGCGCGAAACAAGGTCAACCGGCGACGGCCTGGGCCTTTTCGCGCCGCGCGACCATTTCCTTGTAGGCCTTGAAATTGTCGCGGATGCCGTCGAGACGGTCCGAGGTGCCGTCGCCGAACATGAAGTCCAGCTTGACGCTTTCCTCGTCGTCCCACAAGGCACGGAACAGGTCGGAAAACAGCGCCGTGAACAGCAATTGAAAGTGGGTGTCCTCGAACAGAAAGCCCGATTTGCGCTCGGTCACATTGTTGAGGATGGAAATGAAGTTGCGTTTCGCCCAGTCGAAATCTTCGAATTTCAACAAAATGCGGATCAGGATGTTGTAGGCGAAGCGTTTGTGGCGATCGTTCTTGCCGATCATTTTCCATATCTCACCGTCGTCATCGGTGCGGAACTGGCTCAGCAGTTCCTGCGCTTCGACGTTGAGTTCGCTGTACAGCCCTTCGCCCAGCAGCTTGGCCAGATAGTTGTCGAACCCCATCACCACTTCGCGCGGGAACACCGGGTTTTCCGGGTCGGCGAACAGATGCGAGAACCGCCCTGCGATCAAGCGCAGCAGGAACTTAGAGCGATTGCCCGATTCCTGGCCCGGCGGCGGCGCGGCGGGGTGACTGGGCGTGTTGGCGGCGGCAATGAGCATCTCGTTGCGAACTTTTTCCGCCACCTCGTTGCCGTGATTGAGCAAATTGGTGCGGATCACCACCTCGATCTCGCGCACCAATTCCTTGATGTCTTCGTCGAGCTTGTCGGTCTTTTTATCGCGCGTGAGCAGCATGTTGGACATCATCAGGTCCAACACGGAACGGATGATGGTCTTGGTGGCCGCCGTCGAACGATGCGCCACCTGAATGGTGCCGCCTGTATCGTTCGGGTTGTCATCCAGTTCGATCATGCTCGAAATCCGCTGGGCTCCACTGCTGCTGACCTGGGTGCGGGAGGTTTTCCACCCGCAATTGCCGGGAATCGACCCGGATTTGAATTGTGTATTCTTAACACATATCGCTCTAACAGTTCACTAAGGGACTGCATATAAGCCTTATTATCTAGTTTATTGTGGGCTTACCGCCTCCAATTCATCGATAAAGCCGGAAATAACGCTCAATCCCCGCTTCCAAAAGTCGGGATCGCCCGCGTCCAGGCCAAAGGGGGCGAGCAGCTCCTTGTGACGCTTGGTGCCGCCTGCGGCCAGCATGTCCAGATACTTCTGCTGGAACCCTTCGTCGGCGTTGCCGTTGGCGAACACATCGTACAGCGAGTTCACCAAGCAATCGCCGAACGCATAGGCATAAACGTAAAACGGCGTGTGCACAAAGTGCGGGATGTAGGCCCAATAATTGCGATAGGCGTCATCGAAGCGGATCGCCGGACCGAGGCTTTCGCCCTGCACTTCGATCCAGATGTCGCCCAAGCGTTCCACCGAGATTTCGCCTGACTTGCGCTCGTCATGGACGCGCCGTTCGAATTCATGAAAGGCGATCTGGCGCACCACGGTGTTGAGCATGTCCTCGACTTTGCCCGCCAACAAAATACGTCGCCGCGCGGGGTCCTGTTCATTGTCGACCATTTTGCGGAAGGTCAGCATTTCGCCGAACACCGACGCAGTTTCCGCAGTGGTCAACGGCGTGTCGGCCATCAGTGCGCCTTGTTCGGCGGCGAGCACCTGGTGCACGCCGTGGCCCAGTTCATGCGCCAAGGTCATCACGTCGCGCGCCTTGCCGTGAAAATTCATCAAGATGTACGGGTGTGCGCTGGGCACCACGGGGTGCGAAAACGCCCCGCTGTCCTTGCCTTCGCGCGGTTCAGCGTCGATCCAGCTTTCATCGAAAAAGCGCCGCGCCACATCGGCCATGGTCGGTTCGAATGCACCGTAGGCATCCAACACCAGGGATTTGGCCTCGTCCCATTCGAATTTGGCGGCGTCGTCGTCGGGCAACGGCGCGTTGCGGTCCCAGTAATCCAAAACGTCTTGACCGAACCACTTGGCTTTCAGCGCATAGTAGCGGTGCGATAGGTTCTGGAATTGATCGCGCACGCTCGTCACCAAGGCATCGACGACCTCGTCTTCGACCTGGTTGGACAGGTTGCGCTCCGATACCGGACGCGGGTATTTGCGCCAGCGGTCTTCGATGTCCTTGTCCTTGGCCAAGGTATTGGTGATCAGCGCCAGCAGACGCACATTTTCGCCCAAAACCTTGCCGAAGCTCAACGCCGCAGCCTTGCGCTTGGCACCGTCCTTGTCGCTGAGCAGGTTGAGAACCTGCGATTGGGTCAGGCCCTTGCCCACCCCCTCGACGTCGAAGCGCATGTCGGCGAAGGTTTCTTCGAACAAGCGCACCCACGCCGCGTGGCCGGTGACGGACTTTTCCAGTAACAGCTTTTCCATGTCATCGGAAAGCTGGTGGTCGCGATATTGGCGCACCTCGCGCAGCCACGGTTGATAGCGCGCGGCGGCGGGGTCGTTCAACTTGGCATCCAGCACGCCATCGTCGAGACGGTTGAGCTCCAACGTGAAAAATAGTGTGTCGGCGGAAATGTCGGTGACGCGCTCTTGCAGCGTTTGATAGAACCGCCCCACCTCGGCATCGCCGGTGCTGACCGAAAACAGCAGTTGGCCGTAGCTCATGGCTTTGTGGAGAATTTCCAAAATGCCTTCATACTCAGCGATGGCGCGGGCAAACCCCGCACCGTCGAGATCCGCCAATTTACCGGCGAAATCGCCGGAAAACGCTTTGGAACGGCTGGCCGCTTGGTCGAGATCGGCGTTTAGACGCGGGTCCTCCGGATTGTCATAAAGGTGCGATAAGTTCCAATTCGGAAGCTCTGAGGTTTGCGCCATGTTTTCTTCTCCGTTCTGGGCCGTCTTGACCGAATACCAGATATAGGGTTGGAATGAGCCTCAGCACAATACGCAATGTGGGGACGACAACGAATGAGTGAGCACAATTGGCCCAATTTGGTCGCGATGTTTTTCGACCTGGTGGAAAAGCGCGGCGAACACCCGTTTTTGTGGGCCAAGCGCGACGGTAAATTTCGCCCTTTGACGTGGCGCGAAGTCGCGGCCCAAGTGATCGAACTCGCCCACGGCTTGCAGGCGTTGGGCGTCAAGGACGGTGAACGCGTGGTGCTGGTGTCGGAAAACCGCCCGGAATGGCTGATCGCGGATATGGCGATTATGGCCGCGGGTGGAATCAGCGTGCCCGCCTATACCACCAACACGGTGGATGATCACCGTCACATCATCGAACATTCCCAGGCCGTCGGCGTCATCATTTCGACCCCCAAACTGGCCGAAAAGGCGCTGCAAGCGGCGCACCTGTCCGATCTCACCCGCTTCGTCGTGATGATGGAAGACATCGACCTGCAACAGGGTCTCAGCGTCGAGGTGCTCAACTGGCAAGCCGCGCTCAACCGCACCTCGATGGCGCAAACCAACATTGTCGAACAAGCCCAGCGCTTCGATAAATATGATACCGCGTGCATCATTTACACATCCGGCACCGGCGGCACGCCCAAGGGCGTGATGCAGAGCCACGCGGCGATCTTGCACAATCTCGCCGGGGCGACGGCGGTGCTGGAAAAGCTCGGCCTCAGCGACGAGGTGTTCTTGTCGTTCTTGCCGCTGTCGCACAGTTACGAACACACCGCAGGTCAGTTCTGGCCGATGTCGCTGGGCGCGCAAATCTATTACGCCGAAGGCGCGGATCAGTTGCTGCCCAACATGGCCGAGGTCCGCCCCACCATCATGATGGCGGTACCGCGCTTGTACGAAATGATGCACATGCGCATCACCCGCGGGGTGAAAAAACAAGGCGGCAAGAAAGAAAAGCTGTTCGAAAAAACCGTTGAACTGGGCAAGCTGGCGTTCGAGGCGCCCGGCGACATGACGCTACTGCAAAAAATACAGAATGCGGCTTTGGAACGTTTGGTGCGCAACAAGGTACGCGAACGGTTCGGTGGACGGCTCAAGGCGTTCGTCTCCGGTGGTGCGCCGCTCAACCCCGATATCGGACTGTTTTTCACCGCTTTGGGTGTGCGCATTCTACAGGGCTACGGTCAAACCGAATCCGGCCCGGTGCTGTGCGTGAACGTACCGGAAAACGTCAAGTTGAAGGGCTCTGGCCCGATCTTCCCCAATTGTGAAGTGCGCATCGCCGACGACGGCGAAGTTCTCATTCGCGGCGATTTGGTGATGAACGGCTATTGGCGCGACGAGGAAACCACCCGCAACACCGTGGTCGACGGCTGGCTGCACACCGGCGACATCGGGCTGATCGACGGCGACGGTCATTTGCACATCACCGACCGCAAGAAAGACATCATCGTCAATTCCGGCGGCGACAACATCGCCCCGCAACGCGTCGAAGGCATTTTGACCCTGGCGCCCGAAATCGCCCAGGCGATGGTTTACGGCGACAAGCGTTCACACTTGGTGGGGCTTTTGGTGCCCGATGCCGAGTGGCTGAAAGAATGGGCCAGCGCCCACGACAAGCCTCACAATCTGGCCGATGTGGCGGGCGACGCCGACCTGCACCGGGTTCTCGGCGAAGCCGTGACGCGGATCAATGCCGATCTGTCCAACATCGAAAAGGTGCGCAAATTCATCGTCGCCACGGAGCCGTTCACCATCGACAACGCGCAGATGACCCCGACCCTCAAGGTGCGCCGCCACAAAATCAAAGAGATTTACGGTCAAGCCCTCGAAGCGCTCTACGGTTAAACGGCGCGGGTGGCCTCGACACGGGTCGCGGGGCCTATCCCGGCAATCGCGATGCCCACAAAGATCAACGTCAGCGCGACGATGGCATCGCTGCTGACGGCTTCGTCCAAAAACAGCGCCCCCCACATAACGCCTAAGATGGGGATCAGGTAATTGTTCAAGGCCAGGAACGTCACCCCGCGCGACGCAATCACCGTCATCAAGATGATGGTCGCCAGCGCGGTCGGCAGCACCCCCAGATATACACCCGCCGCCAGCGCGTCGGCCGTGAAGTCGATGGTCCACGGCTGATCGCCGAACAAGGATGCGGGGATCAAGATCACCGACGACGCGATCAACACCCCCGTGCCGTGCTCCAGTGGGCTGGCTTTGGGCAGCTTGCGCACCAAAATGCCCGACACCGCGTACAACACCGCCGCCAGCGCAACCGCCAACTGGCGCAAGGCTTGTTCCCCCAGCGCCATCAGTTCCTGGGGCCCGATGAGATAAACCACGCCCCCGAACCCCACCAGCACGCCCGTCAGACGGCGCACATTGAGTTCCTCGTCGGAAAAAATGCGTCCCAACAACAACGCCGCCAGCGGCATCGACGCGATCATGATCGCCGCCAGTCCCGACGGGATCACCTGCTCGCCCCAATTGATCATGGTGAACGGAAAGGCGTTGCCGAAACAGCCGATGAGAAAAAACGACCACCACACCCGCGGTTCGCTCGGCAGGCTCTGGCCCTTGGCCTTCAACCACGCATACAACACCCCCGCAGCAACGACGATGCGGATCATCGTCAGCGTTACCGGGGGGATGACTTCGACGCCGACCTTGATGACTGTGAACGAAGAGCTCCAGATCGTCGCCAAGACGATCAACAGCCCCAGATCACGCATCAACGACGGCATTACAGCACGAACCACATCAGCACCGGCAAGGTCGCGAACGACAGCACCGTGGACAGCACCACCGCCCCCGCGACCGTGTCGGGATCGGTTTCGTAGCGCGCCGCAAACAGGTAATTGAACACCGCCACCGGCAACGTCGATTGCAAAATCAACACGCCCTTCATCGCACCTTCGAAACCGAACACCTCGGCCAAGCCCAAGCCGACGCCAAAGCCCATCAACAAGCGGATCAGGGCCAGAACCAGACTTTTGCCCAAATCGCCGATCTTCAATTGCTGCAATGAAATGCCCAACGTGATCAACATCAAGGGGATGGTGAAACCGCTGAGGATTTGAATGGTGTTGCCCGCCCAGATCGGCACCGTGCTGTCGGTCATTTTAAAGACCAGCGCCAAAATCATCGCGTAAATGGTAGGCACCCGCATCAGCGCCATCGGCGACGTCACCCCCGACGACACCGCCACGCCGACGGTAAACTGAAAGATGATGCAGACCGTGAAATACGCCACCGCCAGGGCCATGCCTTCGTCGCCGAACGCCAACAGCGCCAGCGGCAGCCCCATGTTGCCGGTGTTGGGAAACACCAGCGCGGGCAGATACGCGCGCACCGATTGCTTCCACAGCACCAAGATCACACCGCCAACTGCGCCCATGATGAAAATCGCCGCAAACGTCGCGCCCGCCATGCGCCCCAAGGCGTCCAAATCGATATCGACGTTGACCAAGGTGGTGAACACCAAGCAAGGCACGCCGACAGCGGACACCAAGTGCGTCACCATTTCGGTGTTGTAGGGCCGTCCCGTACGCGCCCAGCCATATCCGATGGCGGCACAAATCAAGACAGGGGCGATGATGGCAAAAAGCGTTTCAAACACGTGGAAATATCCTGGGGAAGTTGAGGAATGCCCACGCTAGTCGCTTCGCGCGCAAAAGAAAAGCGGCGTCCGCACAAACGCCGGACGCCGCCACAATTCTTCCGCATGGCGAAAACACCCGCGAACCGCTTGATGCCAAAGGCTATTCGACCTTGGCGATGTGCATAATGTTGGTCCCGCCGGGCACCCCGAACGGAATGCCCGCGACGATCACCACCGTGTCGCCGTCCTGGGCGAATTCCTGACGCCTGGAAATACGCACCGATTTGCCCATCATTTCGCTGAAGCTTTTCACGTCCTTGGTGCGGATGGAGTGTACCCCCCACGCCAACACCAAGCGCCGCGCGATGTCCAAATTGGGCGTCAGGCCCAAAATCGGCACCGACGGACGTTCACGCGCGATGCGCATGGTCGTCGACCCCGTCGAGGAGAACGACACGATCGCCTGGGCGGAAATGGTTTCCGCGGTCTGACGGGCGGCAGCCGAAATGGCGTCGGCAGCCGTTGCCTCGGGGATCGAACGAGCGGAATCGGTCATCTTGCGATACAAGCGATCGCGTTCCACCCGGTTGATGATGCGGTCCATGATGGCCACCGATTCAATCGGATAGTCACCCACCGCCGTTTCCGCAGACAACATCACCGCGTCGGCGCCGTCGTAAATGGCGGTCGCCACGTCGGAGGCTTCGGCGCGGGTCGGGGTCGGGGCGTGCACCATGCTGTCGAGCATCTGCGTCGCCACCACCACCGGCTTGCCGGCGATGCGACATGCGTTGATGATGCGTTTTTGCTGTACCGGCACATCTTCGGGCGGCAATTCGACGCCCAAGTCACCGCGTGCGACCATGATCGCGTCGGCCAATTCGACGATGCCGTGCAGGTGTTCGATGGCCGAAGGCTTTTCCAGCTTGGCCATCACGCCGGCGCGGCCTTGAACGATGCGTTTGATTTCTTCGACGTCGGACGGACGCTGCACGAACGACAGCGCGATCCAGTCGACGCCCAACTCAAGACCGTACTTGAGGTCGGCGTGATCCTTTTCGGTCAGCGCGGACAGTTCCAAAATCGCGCTGGGTACATTAACGCCCTTGTGGTTCGACAACTCGCCGCCGAACACGACTTCGGTTTCGGCGAAGTCCTTGCCCGCCTTGTCGACGCGCAAGCGGATCTTGCCGTCGTCGAGCAGCAGGTCCATATCGGGACGCAGCGCCGCGAAAATTTCGGGATGGGGCAGCGGGGCAACCGTTTCGTTGCCCAACGCGTCTGTCAATTCCAGACGCAAAGGCTGGCCCTTGACCAGTTGGATGCGGTCATTTTCGAACTTGCCCACACGCAGCTTGGGACCTTGCAGGTCCATCAAAATGCCGATGGGGCGCTGGAATTTTTCTTCAAGGGAACGAATGACGTTGTAACGGCGTTTATGATCTTCGTGAACGCCGTGTGAGAAGTTGAGACGGAATACGTCGGCGCCGGCCTCTATGAGAGCGGCAATGTCGTCCGCAGAAGAACGGCCCGGCCCGAGCGTGGCGATAATTTTAGCGTTTCTTGTCCTTTTCATGATGGTCCGCAACATACTGCGCTTATTGTGAAAGCGCTATCTATTTTCGGTTAAGCATTCATGAAAGCAGGAACTTTCCCACCTTATGAAAATGCCGCGAACACCACATCACGACACAACGGTGCGTGGGGTGAGTATTTATTGGGGAGGCATGCCGGAACCTGTTCCCATCCTAGCCAGGACGATGATGAATGCAATCGTCAAAACAGCTTCGATGTTGAGTATTTGCCGCAGCGGCGGGAATCGCGCTAGGGTGCGCACATAAAGTGCGAAAGGTCGCCGTCATGTCAAAAATCGGCAAAGCTTTTATGTCCTTGATATTGGATAAAAAAGCCCGTGAAGCCCTGGAAAAGGCGGCTTCGGCTCCCAAGCCTGCCGATCGCCCGGTCGCCGCCCCACCACAGCCCCGACAGCCATTGCCCGAGCCATCCCAGGCGCAAATCAAAGCGCAACTCGACGCCAAAATAGACGGCATCCAAAACCGCGTCGCAAACCAGCACGCCCAATCGGGCTCGCCGACCCGCCAGCAATTGATTCAAAATGCCTTGCGCGTCCACGCTGCCAAACAAGACGTGCTGGACGATCTCAGCGCGGAACAGAAATTGAAACTTCAAGTCATGGCGATGAAAGCCATGGCTCCCAAACGCCCTACCAATTAAGCCAATTCCCCCCCGACCTCAGCCAAAAGTGTTATTTTCATCAACCTTTAACTGATTTAGCTGTTAAAGTATGTTGAATAGAAACCCGCGCCAACGCCGCGCGGATACGTTGGGGACATGGCGAAAAGGATGCGGCGTACATGAATGCACCGATTGAAGATCTCGACTCCGATGCACTGCGGCACGAATTGCACGGACTATTGCGTTACATCAACCGCGTGCGTCAAGAAATCGCCAGCATTTCCCGTCCGGCGGACGATGCCCATGAATTCGGCACCATGTCCGACCAACTGGACGCCGTGATCAAGGCCACCGACGACGCGTCGAACACGATCATGGCCTGCGCGGAAGACAATGAAGAGGCCGTTCAGAAGCTGCGCGCCGTCCTCACGGATCCGGCACAAATTGCGCTGCTCGATCAAATTTCCGAAAACGACATGAACACCATCCAGGCCTGCAGCTTCCAAGACATCACCGGCCAGCGCGTTACCAAAGTGGCCCGTTCGCTGACCTACGTGGAAGATCGCGTTACGGCGCTGACGGAACTATGGGGCAAGGACGAAATCGCCAAAGTGGAAATCAAAGGCGAAGAAAAGACCGAGGACGAAAAACTGCTCCACGGCCCGGCGCTCGACCCCACCCGCGCCATCAGCCAAGATGAAATCGACGCCCTATTCGACTGAGCGCGACCAAGCACGAAGTTCGCACTCAAAAATCCTGCGCATAAACCCTGCCCTTTCGGCGGGGTTTTTGTTTTTGAACCACCGTGCTATTTTCCCCGCACCGACCCACTTTTACAACGCGAGGGACTCTATGACCCGTTTCATTTCCGCTTTCGCTGCCCTCACTTTCGGAGTTTTGCTTATGACCCAACAGGCCCTGGCCCTGGACCTTGAAAACACCCTGTACCTGGACCTGAAAGACGGCCGCGTGGTGATCGAAATGCGCGAAGACTTGGCGCCCAAGCACGTTACGCGCATCAAGCAACTGGTCCGTGAAGGCTTTTACGACGGCCTCACCTTCCATCGCGTGATCGACGGCTTCATGGCCCAGACCGGCGACCCGCTGGGCAACGGCACCGGCGGGTCCGGCGTCAACTTGCCGGCTGAATTCTCGCGCGAGAAGTATGTCCGTGGCACCGTCGGCATGGCACGCGCCCAAGACATCAACAGCGCCGACAGCCAGTTCTACATCATGTTTGACCGCTCCGAATATCTCGACGGCAAGTACACCGTTTGGGGCCAAGTCGTTCAGGGCATGGAATTCGTCGACAACATCAAGAAGGGCGAAGGTCCCAACGGTGCGGTTCTCGGCGAACCCGACACGATCGTGCGCATGCAGGTCGCGGCCGACGCTCAAAACTGAACGATGCATCTGGAGGCCGTGTCATGCGCATTGCCATCTTAGCGGCTCTTGCGTGCGCCATCGCCGCCGGCGCATGGTTCGCTCTCAGTCCGTCCTCATCCGTGTCTCCCGCCAGCGTCTACCAAGGCGCTGGCGAGACCAATTTGGACTTACAAAGCGCCGACAACGTTGTCTATCTCGACCTTCCCGCCGGGCGGGTGGTGATCGAAATGCGCCCCGACCTGGCCCCCAAGCACGTCGCGCGGATCAAGGAATTGGTGCGCGCGGGCTTTTACGACGGCCTCACCTTCCATCGCGTGATCGAAGACTTCATGGCACAGACCGGCGACCCGCTGGGCAACGGCACCGGCGGGTCCGGCGTCAACTTGCCCGGTGAGTTCTCGGGCGACAAATTCGTCCGTGGTGTGGTCGGCATGGCCCGCGCGCGCGATGTCGACAGCGCCGACAGCCAATTTTTCATCATGCTCGGCAACGGACGTTGGCTTGACGGCAAATACACCGTCTGGGGCCATGTGGTTGAGGGTATGGAATTTGTCGATGCCCTGAAAAAGGGCGACAAGAACGCGAACGGCAAAATCAGCGGCGAACCCGATAAAATCGTGCGCATGCACATCAAGGCGGATCAGCGGGGCTAAACCAAAGCCCTCAGTCCACCACTTTCAGATCGGGCACCAAAACGCGGTTGAGGCAATCGCCCAGGTCTTTGACGGAAAACGGCTTGGTCAAGGCACAATCGGCACCGATCTGATACGTCGTTTCCATGATGTCGACGTTCCGTCCACCGCCGGAAATCGCCACGATTTTCAGCTCCGGGTTGTTCAGTTTCAATTCCAGAATGGTTTCGACACCGTCCTTTTCGGGCATGATCAGGTCCGTAATGACCAAGTCGAATGCACCGGAAATGCATTTTTCAACCCCCTCCACACCATTGGACGCACTTTCGACCGTGTGCCCCATGGATTCAAGCGCCGCCTGCAAAGAGAACCGCACCGCATCGTCATCTTCTATTACAAGCACAGCCGCCATCTTCACGCGCCCTCACAGCCCATTTTAGGTTGATCGCAGACATTTACCACAACCTCGTCGGAGATAGGCAGATAAATATCGAATCTGGTGCCTTGATCTTTCACGCTGGTCACTTTGATACCCCCACCATGCATGGTCACGATGCCGCTGGCCATGGACAAGCCCAGCCCCGTCCCCTTGCCAAGCCCCTTGGTCGTAAAAAAGGGATCGAAAATCCGCTCGACGATTTCCGGTTCCATTCCGCAGCCATTGTCACTCACGCTGATTTTTGCGTACACGTCGTGGACCACGTCCCCACCCATATCGTATTCGACGTTCGCTCGGTCTTCCCGTGATAAATTGACTGTAATCTCGCCGGCCTTGTCGCCGATCGCATCCATGGAGTTGGTGGCAAGATTGAGCAAAAGCGCTTCGAGTTGAGCCGCATCGCCGACAATCTTGCCAACCCCTGAATCCAGATTTTCAGTCAAGCGGATTGATGTCGGCGCGCTGGAGCGAAACAGCGCCAAGGTGTCGCTGACCACGCCGTGAATATCCAGTGCGCACCGCTCCGGCTCGTCTTGGCGCGAATAGAGCAATATCCGATCCCCCAGCGCCTTGCCCCTGCGGCATGCATCGATGGCGATTTGCAGGCGTTCGCGAATGGGCGAACCTTCGGGCGCATCGCTCAAGGTCAGTTCGCTCAAGATCAAGATCGGTTGGAAAATGTTGTTGAACGAATGCGCCACACCCCCAGCCAGGTTGCCAAGCGCCTGCATTTTCTGCGCATGACGCATTTCAATTTCGGCCTGCTTGTATTCAGTGATGTCGGTGAGCGCACCCTGATAGCCAGCGAAGCGGCCATTTTCATCGAATACCGGAATACCCGACGATTGCAGATGCTTGGTGTGTCCGTCCACGGTGCGCACGGCGAATTCGAAGCGGCTGAACGCCTTGCGATCACGCAGGGTTTGCAGGTGATCCGACAAGATTTCGGCATCGACGCGGACGTCGTCTGCGGTCATGCGTTCGAACAGACTGTGGTGAAGAACATCAGGTGGGTTGCCCACGGTCTCGAAAAACTGCGGCGACATGTATGTAATGGCGTAATCCGCATCGGTTTCCCAAAACCAGTCGGACGCCACTTCGAACAGATTACGCAGCCGTCGCTCGTTGGTTTCTAGATTGTTTTTGGCCGTTTCCAGCTCACTTGTACGTTCATCGACCAAAACCTGGAGCCGCTCTTCACGCTCGCCCAATTTATCGACGAAGGTGCCGAGCGCATCCGCCATGTCGGAAATTTCATCCTCGCCACCGCGCGGAATGACTTCCTTGGTGCTGCCATCGGCGACCGCACGCATGGCACGCTGGATGGCAACCACGCGACTGCCGACGCGGTTGTCCAAATAAACCGCGATCAAGATCGCAAAGATGGTGGCGCCAAGCGCATAGACGTTGAGGAACCAGCTTTCCACCTGGATTTGGTTGAGAATGCCCGAAACAGAACGTTCGATTTCGCCCGTGCGCGCATTGGCCAACCCGGCGACGGAATAGGTCAAACGGTCGGCGTGATATTTGTGCAAAAGCAGCAAGCGGTCGACTTCCGCCGCCAATTCCGGTGTTTCCGCGCCGAGCCCGGCGACGTCAGCATCGTGACGACGCTCCACCGCCAGTGCGAGGTCCTTGAAACTGTCCAGCAAGGCCCGTTTGTTTTGCTGGACGTGATCGAGACGCTCTTGCTCGATACCCTTTTCGGCCAAAGTGGCTAATTGAGTGTCGAGCCAGTTGAATTGGTCATTGATACGATTGACAAAGGCTTCGCGGGTCCATTTGTCGCGTGTCAGCACCACGCCGGCCGCGCCCTTGGAAATCGCCTCTCCTTGGCGCGCCACCTCATAGGCCGCGACCAACACCGGAATGCTTTCGCCGGACAGACGCGTAAGGCGCTGCTCGTATTGCCCCATCAGGTAGATGTTCCAAATACTGGATACCACCCCGACGAACGCGAGCAAAAAGAAGGCGTACAGAACCCGCTGCCGAATACTGGAAAAAACCTTACTCATCACGCTCCCGACGCAAAATAGCCTCACTGCGTATCTGCATGACTTTCGCATGCGGTGCATTGATATTCCACCACACAATCAAAATCATCACGCTTAACAAGATCATCTTGGGCGCATACACTGCGATAAATAACAGTTGGAAACCCACTATGCGCGCACGCTCACCTTTTTACACGGCCCGCCGAACGGCGTTGGCGTTATTTCTGTTCAGCACCTTCAACGCTTTTGCCGCAGTGGGCCAAGAGCAGCCGCATAGCACGCTCGACATGGTGAGAGACCGCGGCCAGCTCAATTGCAGCACCGCCGGACACCTCAACACCCCGCGCGAATACTCTCAACCCGGCACCATCGCCGGTTTCGACCGAGATTTCTGCCGTGCCATCGCCGCCGCGGTGTTGCACGACACGACAAAGATCAATTTTGTTCAGTTGGTGCCGCAAAACCGTTTTCAAGCCTTGCAGGAAGGCGCCGTCGATGTACTGATCCGCTCCACCACCTGGACCCTGTCGCGCGACGGCTCTCTCGGCATCCACTTTGCCGGCGTCAATTTTTATGATGGTCAGGGCTTCGTGGCGCGCAAATCTCTCGGCGTGAAAAGCCTGCTCGAGCTGAAAGCAAAGGGCAAGAACGCGGCCGCCTGTGTCGAAAACAACACCACCAGTAAAGACAACATCGCCGAATACATCCGCGACCACGACCTGCCCATCGCCTTGATGTCGTTCGGCGCCTTTGAAGAACTGCGCTACGCCTTCTTCACCGAACGTTGCGACCTGTTCAGTTCGGACCAGTCGTTTCTGGTCGAGTTTCGCACCAAGGAAACGCCCGTGGCCGATGATTACATGATTCTCGAAGACGTCATCTCGAAAGAGCCCCTCGGCGCGGCGGTGCGTGATGACGATCCACAATGGTTCAACATCGTGCGTTGGATCGTATTCGCCACCATCCAGGCCGAGGAACTGGGCATCACGTCCAGCAACATCGATCAAATGCGCGACAGCGGCACAATCGCGCAACGCCGCTTCCTCGGCGCAGAAGCGGGTGTTGGCAAAGCGCTCGGCCTTGACGACGGGTGGGCCTACCGGGTGGTCAAGCACGTCGGCAATTACAGTGAAATTTTCGAGCGCAACCTCGGCAAGGACAGCGACTTCCAACTGGAACGTGGTCTCAATGCACTGTGGACCGACGGTGGTTTGATGTACGCACCGCCCTTTCACTAAGCGCACTCGTCACAAGGCGCTACTCTCCGGCGGGAGCTTCCGTCGGCTCTTCAACGGCCTTCGCAGTGGGGGTGGAAAACACCGTTTCACAGCCCCACGACGGATTGCGCGGGATCAAGAACGCCAGCGCCAACGACCCTGCCGCCATGCCCGCCCCCGCATAAAATACCCAGGCGTGGTCTCCGACCCAGATTTGTCCGAACACCACCGGGATCACCACCGCCGCGATGTGGTTGATGGTAAAGCTGACCCCCGATGTCGACGCGATGTCTTGGGGATCGGCGATTTTCTGAAAATACGTTTTCGACGCAAACGACATGGCGAAAAACAGGTGGTCGAGCAGATAGAGCCCCACCGCCACCCATGCGGTGTCAACCACCGCATAAGCCAGAAACACGCCGATCAGGCCTGTGTATTCGATGATCAGTACGCGCCGTTCGCCAAGGCGCGCGATCAAACGCCCGACCTTGGGCGAAAACCAGATCGCCATGGCGCTGGTGGCGAGAAACATCAAGCTCATCGCCCCGGCGTCGAAGCCGAATTTCTCGACCATCAAAAAGCCCGCGAACACCACGAAAATCTGACGCCGTGCGCCCCACAAAAACGTCAAAGCGTAAAACAGCCAATAGCGCCGGCGCACCACCAAGTGCTTGTGCTGTTCGGCCTTGCCCTGAAAGCGTGGAAAGGCCAAGTGGCACCACAGCGTCATCGCCACGGTCGCCCCGCCGCCCACGGCATAGACCCACACCATGTCGATATGCAACACATCCTGACTCAGCCAGATCAGGGCGAACACCAACAGACCGGCGAACGAGCCCGCCGACACCATGCGCCCCAGCGCCACCGGGGCGCGCTTCACATCCAACCACTGCAAAGCCAAGGATTGACGCAGGGTTTCGAAATAATGGAACCCGATCGACATCACCACGGTGGTGATATAGAGGCCTATTTCAGACGGGAAAAAGCCCGTCGCCGCAGTACCGACACCGAGCAGCGTCAGCGCGATCAGCGCCAGTGCTTGTTCGCGCATCACCAAAAGCAAGAACACCACCCCGAACGACAGGAAACCCGGCACTTCCCGCAGGCTCTGCAAAATGCCGATCTCTACCCCCGTGAATGCGGCGCGTTCGATGGCGAAGTTGTTGAGCAACGCCATCCAGGTGCTGAAGCTCAGCGGCATGGCGATGGACAACAAGATCAACAACAGTTCGGGACGCTGGGAAAAAGGCGTTGTGCGTTCACTCATTTGCGGTGGCTCCGAAGCATCTTTGTGCTGCGCATGGTTTAAAAGCATTGCCAAAATATGCCGCTTGGCAATAGGCTGATACACGCCATTATGACAATAAGTATCGAGTTTATGCCAAACACAGATCACCCTTATCCGCTTCCCGGGGTCCTGCTCGATTGGGAGGACGTTCCCCGCCCCATCGTCATTCGCCCCCATGACATGGTGCGTGGTGAAGAGGTTCCTCTGCACCGACACCGGCGCGGGCAGTTGGTGTACGCCCACAAAGGGCTGGCGTTGGTGACCACGGCCCATGGCGCGTGGGTGATGCCGCCCAACCGCGCGGTGTGGGTGCCGGGCAATTTGGACCATGGCGTCAAAGCCATCACCGACACCGCAATGGCGAGCCTGTTCGTCACCCCCGGTACGGTGGCGAATCTGCCCAGGACCTGCGCGGTGGTCGAGGTGCCCAAGCTGTTGCGTGAATTGATCCTGCACGCCAACGGGTTCGCGGATCGCTACGACGACAACGGCCCCGAGGGGCGCGTGATCGCCGTCATCATCGATATGCTGGAGAGCCTGAAAGAGGTGCCGTTGCACCTGCCGATGCCCCGCGATGCGCGTCTCAAACGCATTGCCGAGGCCATCGTCGAGGCCCCCGCCGACACCCGCAACCAAAGCGAATGGGCAAAACATTACGGCGTCAGCGTACGCACCTTGGCGCGACAGTTTCCCGAACAGACCGGCATGAGTTTCGGCCAATGGCGCCAGCAGGCGCGCCTGATGGCCGCGCTGGGACGTCTGGCAGACGGCGAACCGGTGGTATCCGTCGCACTGGATCTGGGCTACGCCAGCCAGAGCGCCTTCATCGCCATGTTCAAGAAAGCCCTCGGCGTGACGCCGGGACAGTACTTCCGCAAATGATTGAAGCCCTTAGGCGCCGAGCGCGGCTTCGATGGCGTCCAACGCGGCTTGAGCCTTGTCGCCGTCGGGGCCGCCCGCTTGGGCCATGTCGGCACGCCCGCCACCGCCCTTGCCACCGACCACGGCGGAACCGGCGCGCACCAGATCGACCGCGCTGATCTTATCGATCAAGTCGTCGGTGACGCCGACCACCAAGGATGCCTTGCCGTCCGCCACCGCAACCAAAGCCACCACGCCGGATTTGATCTGCGCCTTGAGATCGTCGGCCAAGCCCTTGAGTTCTTTGCCCGACACGTCTTCCAACAGCTTCGGCGCGAAGGTCACGCCGCCGATGTCCTTGGTTTCGAGACCGCCGCCGGCGCCACCGCCGGATGCCAGTTTCTTGCGCAGGTCGGCGATTTCGCGTTCCATCTTCTTGCGCTCTTCGACCAAGTTCTGAACCCGCGTCGGCACGTCGGCGGGCGACGATTTCAACACCGCAGCCGCAGCCTGCAAGGTTGCTTCCTGGGCTTCCATGTACGCGACCGCAGCCGCGCCGGTCAGCGCCTCGATACGCCGCACGCCAGCGGCGACCGCGCTTTCGGAGACGATTTTCAACAACCCGATGTCGCCGGTGCGGTTGACGTGGGTACCGCCGCACAGTTCGATAGAGAAGTCCTTGCCGCCATTTTCGGTTTCGGTGCCCATCGACACGACCCGGACTTCGTCGCCGTATTTTTCGCCGAACAGCGCCATCGCGCCCGCTTCGACGGCCTCTTCGGGGGCCATCAGACGGGTGGTGACCGCGGTATTGGCGCGCACTTGACCGTTGACCATAAGCTCAACGTCGGAAATTTGTTCGGCGCTCACCGCCACCGGCTGGCTGATGTCGAAGCGCAGACGTTCCGCAGACACCATCGAGCCCTTCTGCGTAACGTGATCGCCCAGTTCCAGTCGCAACGCCGCATGCAGCAGATGCGTGGCGGAATGGTTGGCGCGGGTCGCGGCGCGGTGGCCGTGATTGACGTTCAGCGCCACCTCGTCACCGACCTTCAGCGCGCCTTCGACGACCTTACAGACATGAACGGTGATGTCGCCGAGCTTCTTTTGCGTGTCCGTCACTTCGACACCGACACCATCGCCACACATCTCCCCGATGTCGCCCATCTGGCCGCCGGATTCACCGTAAAACGGCGTTTGGTTGCACACCACCAAGACTTCGTCGCCGACGCACGCCTCATCGACGCGTTCGCCGCTCATGACGATGGCGGTGACTTGCCCCTGCGCGGTTTCGGTTTTGTAGCCGAGGAAATCGGTCGCGCCGACATCGTCTTTGATGTCGAACCACAACTCTTCCGTGGCCGCTTCACCGGACCCAGACCAGCTGGCGCGGGCGGCGGCCTTTTGCTGCTCCATGGCGCTGTTGAAGCCGGCTTCGTCGACCTGAATGCCCTTGGAGCGCAACGCGTCTTGGGTCAGGTCCAGGGGGAAACCGTACGTGTCGTAAAGCTTAAACGCGGTTTCGCCATCCAGCTCGCCCCCCGTTTGCATGCCGTCGGTGGCTTCGTCGAGCAGCTTGAGACCGCGTTCCAGGGTCTTCTTGAAGCGGGTTTCTTCCAGCTTGAGCGTTTCGGTGATCAGCGCTTCGGCGCGGTTCAATTCCGGGAACGCGCCGGCCATTTTCGCCTGCAGTGCCGGGAACAGTTTATAGATCAGCGGTTCCGACGCGCCCATCATGTGGGCATGGCGCATGGCGCGGCGCATGATGCGGCGCAAAACGTAACCACGACCTTCGTTGCTCGGCAGCACGCCGTCGGCGATCAAAAACGCGGTGGCGCGTAGATGGTCCGCGATCACCCGATGCGAAACCCTGTGGTCGCCGTCCGGGTCCGTACCGGTGGCGTCGGCCGAAGCCAAGATCAGCGCGCGCATCAAATCGGTATCGTAGTTGTCGTGGGTGCCCTGCATCACCGCGGCGATGCGTTCCAGGCCCATACCGGTGTCGATCGACGGTTTGGGCAGCTCGATCCGCTCGCCGTTTGCCTGTTGTTCGTACTGCATGAACACCAGGTTCCAGATTTCGACAAAGCGATCGCCATCCTCGTCGGGCGAGCCCGGAGGGCCACCGGCAATGTGATCGCCATGATCGTAAAAGATTTCCGAACACGGGCCGCACGGGCCGGTATCGCCCATGGACCAGAAGTTGTCCGAGGTGGGAATGCGGATGATGCGCTCATCGGGCAGTCCCGCGACTTTCTTCCAGATATCGAAGGCCTCGTCGTCGGTGTGGTAGACGGTGACCAGCAAGCGGCTGGGGTCGATGCCGTAATCCTTGGTGATCAGTTTCCACGCCAGATCGATGGCGTCGTCCTTGAAATAATCGCCGAACGAAAAGTTGCCGAGCATTTCGAAGAACGTGTGATGACGCGCGGTGTGGCCGACGTTTTCCAAGTCGTTGTGCTTACCGCCGGCGCGCACGCATTTTTGCGACGTGGTGGCGCGAGTGTAGTCGCGCGTTTCCATGCCGGTGAAGACGTTCTTGAACTGCACCATGCCGGCGTTGGTGAACATCAAGGTCGGATCGTTGTGCGGCACGAGCGGGCTCGACGAAACCACTTCGTGGCCGTTTTTGGCAAAGAAATCGAGGAAAGCCTTGCGGATATCGTTGGCGGTTTGCATCTGGTTTCAGTCCGACTGGTTCGTGCTCACACATTTTCACTGCGCCCCCGGACAAGCCCGGCGACACAAAGAATTGCTTTTACAGGGGTTCTGATAGCCTGTCCACCACGCCAACCGCCTTTGGCTCTCAACACGTTACCCACAGTGCGACGACGGCCCCAACGGGCGACGAAGCGTCGCTCTTTGGGGCCGCGCACAGCGCATGGGGATCATGCGGCAAAATAAGGCTGTAAGGAGCCGGATCAGTCCTCGATCGGCGCGTCATCGACCGCGCTGTCATCAGCCATGGAGTCCGGTCCGCCGGTGAGCATTTCCTCGGAAATCAGCCCCGCATTGGCGCGGATCTGGCGTTCCAGATCTTCGGCCATTTCCGGGTTGTCGCGCAGGAACTGCTTGGCGTTTTCACGTCCTTGACCGATGCGGGTCGAATTGCACGAGAACCACGAGCCGGATTTCTCGACCAATCCGGCCTTGAGACCCAAATCGAGCAGTTCGCCCATTTTCGACACGCCTTCGCCATACATGATGTCGAATTCGACCATTTTGAACGGCGGGGCCATCTTGTTCTTGACCACCTTGACGCGGGTCTGGTTGCCGACCACTTCCTCACGGTCCTTGATCGCGCCGATACGGCGGATTTCCAGACGCACGGAGCTGTAGAACTTCAGCGCGTTGCCGCCGGTGGTGGTTTCGGGATTGCCGAACATCACGCCGATTTTCATGCGAATTTGGTTGATGAAGATCACCAAGGTGTTGGAGCGCGCGACCGAGCCGGTCAGCTTGCGCAACGCCTGGCTCATCAGGCGCGCCTGCAGGCCGACGTGGGTGTCGCCCATTTCGCCTTCGAGTTCGGCGCGCGGCACCAGCGCGGCAACCGAGTCCACCACCAAAACGTCGACTGCACCGGAACGCACCAAGGTGTCGGTGATTTCCAAGGCCTGTTCGCCACCATCGGGCTGCGAGATCAACAATTCATCGATGTTGACGCCCAGTTTTTTGGCGTAAATCGGATCGAGCGCATGTTCCGCGTCGACGAACGCGCAGGTGCCGCCGTTTTTCTGCGCCTCGGCCACCACGTGCAGCGCCAAGGTCGTTTTGCCGGAGCTTTCCGGGCCATAAATCTCGACCACGCGACCTTTCGGCAGACCGCCGATACCCAGGCCGATGTCGAGCCCGATCGAGCCGGTCGAAATGGCTTCCGCCTCGACCGTTTCGCGCTGGCCGAGTTTCATCACCGAGCCTTTGCCGAACGCGCGTTCGATCTGCGACATGGCGGCTTCAAGAGCCTTGCTTTTGTCCACGGAGCCTTTCTCCACTAAGCGTAATGCTGATTGCGTCATGATCCCCACTCCAATGTTTCATAGAGGTTTGCGTTGTTCAATGAAGTCAGGATGTACTCACTTTGTTCTCATTGTCCAGTAAAATTTTAACTTACTGATATTAATATATTTTTTGCATCATGTTCTCATCATGTTCACATTTTTTATCAAAAACACACGCGCCGCAAATCAAGCAGCACATTCCGATATAGATCGAATCGGCCCGCCAACCATGACGGCACTGCGGAGATATCGCCCGTTACTCCTTTCAGGAAAAGGCGACGTCAAACGCTCCGCCATACCACGGCCCAAGAGCGCTGCATTTCTATACGCGACATCACTCATGGAGGTGTATCGAACAGACCGATCCATACAAAAATAATATGAATTAAGGGTATGTTTTTGCACGTACAAAGGATGTACAATGTTCGAAAATAGCTTCTGATAGAAGGGAACGTCATGTCCGAGAACAGCGAAAAGTGCAGCGACAACGTCATCAAGCTTCTGGCCGAAGGGGCGTATGAACAAGCCAAAACCACCGGACATAGCGAAGGCAGCGGACCGACGGTCGACAAACTCGCCGCAGTTTTGGAAGAGAATGATCGCGACAACCTTAAGGGCTCGATTCAGGTGGCCGTCGAATGCGGCGACGCCATGGTTTCCATCGCGGAAATGACCCGCGACGTTCACGAAGTCAACAATCGCTCCCAGGCCATTGCTGCGGCCGCTGAAGAAATGGTCGCGTCCGTTAGAGACATCGCCCACACCAGCGAAGCCGCCGCCGCGGACGCCAACACCGTCGAAGCCAGCGCCCACGATGGCTTGAAGTCGGCCGAATTGGCGGTGGAAACCATGCACAACATCGCCCGTGCGGTGAAAGACGCCGCGGCACAGGTCGACAGCCTAGCCGAAGCCTCTGCCCAGATCGGTCAAATCGTCGAAAGCATCGAAGCCATCGCCAAACAAACCAACCTGTTGGCCTTGAACGCAACCATCGAAGCGGCGCGCGCGGGCGAAGCCGGCAAGGGCTTCGCCGTGGTCGCCGGTGAAGTGAAGAACCTCGCTAACCAGACTGCAAAATCGACCGACGACATCCGCACGCGCATCGGCCATCTGCGCACAGAAATGTCGACCATCGTGACCTCCATGGAAGCCGGTGCCAAAGCGGTGCAAGAAGGCGAGGAAGTCATCGCCGCGACTGGCGACGGCATGCGCGCCATCGGCGAACAAATCGCCGGCGTGACATCGAAGATGCAAGACATTTCCTCGATTCTGGCGCAGCAAAGCGAAGCCTCGACCGAGGTCGCCCAAGGTGTAACCATGATTGCCGACATGTCGCGGCGCAACTCCGAAGAGATCAGCCGCGTCGCCGACGCCATGGACAAGGCCAACGGCGTGATCGTCGATCGCGTACAGCTTCTCGGGGCGCGCGACATTTCTTACAAGGTCGTTTATCTGGCCAAATCCGACCACACCACGTTCAAGAAAAACGTCATGGATACGTTGATCGGACGCAAGTCGCTGGGTGCCGACGACTTGGCTGACCATCACAATTGCCGACTGGGCAAATGGTATTACGCCGTGAGCGAGCCCGAAATCAAAAACACCCACGCTTACAAGAACATGGAAGATCCGCACGCCCGCGTCCACAAGTACGGCAAAGAAGCCCTGCAGTGTATGCACAGCGGCGATATGGACGGTGCGCTGGCAGCAGCGGGCAGCATGGAAGCGGCCTCGAAAGAGGTGCTCAGCTTGCTTGACGAACTGGCGCGCGAACTCGGGCATTAAGTTCGGGCAGACGCTTCTTTAAAACGACACGCGATCCCCGCTTTGCGGTGTGGTCTCGTGTCATTTTTTTTATGAACTCAATCTGAATTTCTCCTTCAGTAGCCGTTCAGTGACACCTTGCTAGATTTGCGAAATCAGCAAACATCGTCATAGGAGCTACCCCATGCTGAAGAAAATGATGCAGGACACCTTGATCGCAGGTATCGCCATCAGTGTAATTTCCGGCGGTTTCATGGTCATTACGGCGCGCGCCTTGGGCGTCGCTTAAACAAGCGTCTGAACCGATGCGCATTTCTAACCGTTTTCAAACCCAGTTTCTGAGGTTTTGGCACGCCATATTTTCCGGCGGTTTCATCGTCGCCTACGTCACCGAAGACGTGTACGCCATGCACATGTTTTCCGGCACCGTGGTGCTGGGCGCGGTTGCGGTGCGCGTGCTGCTCGGTTGGATGGCGCGCGACAAATCGCCGCTCGCCCTGAGCAATCCGATGGATGCTACCCGGCTGTGGTGGGAACGCGTTTCAAGCGGCGCCAAAGCGCGCAATCCGCTTTATGCATGGTTCGCCACCGCGCTTCTGGGCATCATCGGCCTTGCCGCCGCGACCGGTTGGCTTGCCGAACTGCTGCCTTTCACCAAGGACCTGCATGAAGGCGTGGCCGAATTCACCCTTGTGGTGATCGTCGGCCATCTGGGTTTGGTGTTCTTCAAACCTGCGAAGAAATATATTCTCGAATTTGTCCAAACGCAGTCCGCAAGCTTTTTGCGATAGAGTTCCGTTTTATTCCGCCAGCACACCCTTGACCTTCGCCGCCAAGTCTTTGAGCGAAAACGGCTTGGGCAGGAAGTGGAAGCTGCTGTCGGCGGGGATGCCGCCGGGGATGACGTTTTCGGCAAAGCCCGAGATCAAGATCACCTTCATGTCCGGCATTTCCTGGCGCACGAACTGCACCAGGGTGTGGCCGTCCATGCCCGGCATCACCACGTCGGTGACGATCAGGTCGATCTGCTTATCGGTGGCGTTGATGACTTCCAGCGCCTCTTCGCCGTTGGCGGCTTCGAGCACCGTATAGCCCTTGTTGCGCAGCGCGCGCGAACCGAACATGCGCACCGCGTCCTCGTCTTCGACCAGCAAGATGGTACCCACCCCGGTGAGATCGCCGTCAATGCCCTCGCGTTCGGCCTTGAGTTCCGGTTCCGGTGCGCCATCGGGTACGGTTTCGGCTGGCGTCTCCGCAATCGCAGTTGCAGTGGCGGCGTCCTCTTCGAAATACCGCGGCAGACACACGGTGAACGCCGCACCTTCGCCCGGCGCGCTGTCGACGAACACATGGCCGCCGGTCTGATGGACGATGCCGTAGACCGTGGACAGCCCCAACCCCGTGCCCTCGCCGACTTCCTTGGTGGAAAAGAACGGCTCGAAAATGCGCGACATGTCTTCCTTGCGAATGCCTTCGCCGGTGTCGATAACGTCAAGCGTCACATACTCGCCAGCGGGCACCAGTTCCATGCCGCGCTGGACCGGTTCGTCCAGCGACAAGTTGGCGGTGCGAATGGTCAGCGTGCCACCGCCGGGCATGGCATCACGGGCGTTCACCGCCAAGTTCAAGATCACCTGATCGAACTGGGTCGGGTCGACGCGAATGGCGCCCAGATCGCGGCTGTGTTCGATGTTGAGGTCGATGGTCGGACCGAGCAGGCGGCTCAAAACTTCCGACAACTCCGAAAGTTTTTCCTTCGGTTCGATGATTTGCGGCTCCAGCGTCTGCTTGCGCGAGAATGCTAACAATTGACGTACCAAGGACGTGGCGCGCACCGCATTTTGGCGGATCTGGTTGATGTCGTTGAACGACGGGTCTTCGGGCCCGTGACGGGTCAGAAGCAGATCGGAAAAGCCGATCATAGCCGTCAGCAGGTTGTTAAAATCATGGGCGATTCCACCTGCCAACTGGCCGATGGACTGCATTTTTTGCGACTGGGCGAACTGCACTTCTAGGTGCTTGTGTTCGGTGGTGTCGATGAAGTGCAAGATCAGGCCGGTGACCTCGCCGAAGCCGTCTTCCATGCGCGACGCGTACAGCGATGCGGTGATTTCCCGGCCGCCGCGCGCCGGCATGCGCACATCCAAATGCGCCGCGCGCATGATGCCCATCACCACCTTGGACAACTGCCCGCCGACCTCGCCGCGGTCTTCCTTGGCCAGGCGTTCGGTGAACGGCAGTCCCTGGACATCGTCCTTGTGCAGCCCCAGCATCTTGAGGAACGCGCCGTTGCAATCGGTGATGTTGGCCTTCATGTCCAACATCGCAATGGCCACCGGGGCTTCGTCGAACAGCCAGTACAAGCGCCGCGCGATGTCGGACAGGTCCTCGTCCGCGCCCGGATGCGCCACCACTGCGGTTTCCGGCGGCGGTTGTTTCTTGACCAGATCACGCACCACGATGGAACGGGTGTAGAGCAATTCGCCACTGTCGCCGGTGCGCCCCGACTGCAACAAGAACGCCTTGAACGAAAGTCCGTCGCGTGGTTGCAAGATCACCTGACCATTATCACCGTCGTCATCGGGATCGTCGCTGGGCATCAATTCGGCGACGAATTCAGCAAACCCCAAGCCTTGGTCACGAATGTCGCTGAGGCGAATTCCAAGCCATTTGCACAAGGTTTCATTGGCGTAGACCATGCGCCCGGTGCCGTCGACCGAAAAGAAGCCCACCGGCAGATTGTCGAGCAGGTCGGCCAGCACGGCCTCTTCGGCGCGGCGCACTTCGTCGAGTTCACGCCGTGCGGTGACATCACGCGCGGTCCAGCACACCAATCCGCTACGTGGACCGCCCGCCGGACGCGCGGCCAACTGCCACCACGACTTGGCGCCGCCGATCAACGCAAACGGCAGTTCCGCCCAGTCTTTTGCGCCACTGGCGGCGGCGGCGAGCATCCGCCGTACGGTGAGCGGCGAGTCCGCATCCTGTTCGAAAAAACGTAACGCGTTGGGGATTTCCGCCGCCGCATTGCGCTGGAACAAACTGCGAAACGCTTGATTGGCGTAAAGCACCCGGCCTTGGGCGTTGCTCAACATCAAGGGCGAACCGGTTTCGCCTGCGGCGAGATGCACCAGCGCAGCCTCTTCGTCGCTGCGCGAACGCCGCCCGAGGCTCCACGCGAACGCTACAGTGAACGCCGCGCCCAGGGCCAACGTGGTGTGGCCGACCATCGGACCGTCGAGGGCGAAATCTTGGGGGATGAACACACCCATTTCCATGGCCACGCGCAACCCGCCGAACACCAACGCCGGCAAGCCGAACGCAAGTGGATTGGGGCCGCGCGGCGGGCGAAAACGCTCCGCCCCCGGGCCTTGAGGTCCCCCATCGTCTTGGGCTTGGGACGGCACCGTGATCGGGGCGATGGGTGGCTTGGGGCCGTCGCGCAGCACGTTTGGCGCAGTAGCCGCGCCTCCGTCGGGCGCCGCGCTATCCGTTGCTTCGCTCTCAGTGGATGGTTTGTCCAAGGCCACCAGATTACTTCCCCTTCAAACGCATAATATAACCGATGATCTCGGCCACCGCCTGATAGTGCTCGACGGGAATTTCCTCGTCCAACTCCACGGCCGCATAGAGCGCGCGCGCCAACGGCGGGTTCTCGACGATCGGCACTTCGTTTTCTTCGGCGACTTCCCTGATCTTAAGTGCCAGAGAATCCACGCCTTTGGCAACCAACTTCGGCGCTTGCATGTTTTCCATCTTATACTCCAACGCCACCGCAAAGTGGGTCGGGTTGGTGATCACCACGTCGGCGTTCGGCACGTTGGCCATCATGCGCTGCTGGGCGCGTTCCGTCCTGATTTTACGAATACGCGCTTTGACGTGGGGGTCGCCTTCGGTGTCTTTGTGCTCGTCCTTGACCTCTTGGCGGCTCATGCGCATCGATTTGGTGAATTCGAACTTTTGATAGGAAAAGTCCAAAACGGCGACCACGAACATCACCATCACCGCCCCCGCAGCAATGCTCAGCGAGACGAAATAGATGCGGTCCAAGACGTCCATGATGTCGTGATCGGCCATCACGGGCAGATCCGTCATCCACGGCAGCGTCATGGAAAAACACACGAACGCCATCACCGTCAGTTTGAACAAACCCTTGAGAAATTCGATCACCGAGCGCAGCGAGAACATGCGCTTGACGCCCTTAATGATGGATATTTTATCAAGTGATGGCACCAACTTACTCGGCGCCATCAAAAAACCTGTTTGCGCCACGTTGGCGACGAAGGCCAAAATCAATAGCATGGCGAACAGCGGCGACAGAACGATACCCAATTCCAAGAAAACATCGCCCATCAACAACGGCACAGACCCACGCGTAACGGAAATGTCCTCAATATGTTGGAGGAAACCCACCGCATAGCCCGCGATGTGCGACATGGTCCACGGCGCCAATACGGCTAAGCCCATCGCGGCGCCCAACAAAATGGCCCAGCTTTTGACTTCCTGCGAAGTCCCGACCTGTCCCTTTTCTCGTGCTTTGGAGAGTTTTCGGGCGGTCGGGTCTTCTGTTTTTTGGGAGTCGTCTTCCTCAGCCATATCACCCCAATACCCGCAACGGCTCTATCAACCCAGTGGAATCAAGAAATTGTACAAATTGCCCTCGAAATAGCGCATGAACACTATCATCATTCCACTGAGAGACAGGATCAGTATCCATATCTGCATGGCGATCTGAATGGGCATGCCGAAGAAAAACACCGGCAACTGCGGCATCAAACGCCCCATGATGCCCAACACAAGATAATACGCCACGCCCGACACCACCAGCGGAGAAGATATTTGCACCCCGATGCGAAAGCTGTCGGCAACGCGATGGGCGATGTAGTCGGTCATGTCTCCGACCTGAACGCCCTCCGCGGGCACGAACAGGTTGTAACTGTCCACCACCGCCATCAACATCAGGTGATGGGTATCGGTGACGAATACGAGTGTAATCGCTACGGTGCTGATGAATGTCGACAAGACCGCGCTTTGCTGCTCAGAAATGGGATCTTGAATAAACGAGTTCGCCATTGACGACACCATCGCCAAAATCGTTCCCGCCGTTTGCAGAGAACCGAGAAAAATACGCGGAATCGTACCCAAAAACGCACCGATCAACACTTCGGAAATCAGCAGTAGAACCAGCACCGACGGCGCTGCCGGTTCGGTAGGGATGATGGGTAAGAGAATGGGCGTGACCAGGAGGCTCACCAGCAAGGCAAACACCAACCGCGCCGTCATGGGAACCTGTTGGGAGCCGAAACCCGGCATCAGCGAAAACGCGGTACCGATCCGCGCGAAAATCAGTAAAAAGGCGAAAAGGTTGAGGTTGATCAGTTCGCTCAACATGTCCCGCGACCCGGCCTAACCGACCGTCGCGATACGATCGAACAGAGTCAGGGAATATTCGATCACCGTCGTCATCATATAGGGCAGGAAAACCACGATCGCGATAAAGATAATGATGATCTTGGGCACGAACGTCAGGGTCATTTCCTGAATGGTGGTCAGCGCTTGGAACAGCGCGATGATCAAACCTATCAATAGGCCAGCCATCATGATCGGTCCGGCCGACAGCAGCACGACCCACAGCGCACCCTGTGCAATATCAAGGACATCGGTTTGGTTCATGGTTTCGGCTCACAGACCCCGTACGGCTTCCGGCCCCCCTGCGGCTACCGGCGAACCTCCGCCACGATTACATCGGCATGCGGAGAATCTCTCGGTAAGCTTCAACGACCTTGTCGCGAACTGCAACAACCGTTTGCAAAGTCACTTCCGCCTCACTTACCGCCGTCACCACATCGGTCAGATTGGCTTGGTTCTGAATGCCCTGGATAGCCAATTGCTCACTGGTTTGTCCCAATTGGGTGGCCTGATTCAGGTACCCCGAGACCAAGTTGGAAAACGGCCCCGGTACGTTCGGCTGAATGTCCTGGGTCGGGATCGCATTGGGCGTTATGCCGGTTTGCTGGGCCTGATTGTACAACTGAGCGGCCTGGGCAATGTTCACATTGGGATTGATGGCCATGGCTCATACTCCAAAATTAATAATTTAAACCAAAGACTTAGCGCAAAAGACCGATGGCGCTTTGCAGCATGGTCTTGGAAGACTTGATAACGTTGAGGTTGGCTTCGTAGGAGCGCTGCGCTTCACGCATGTCCATCATTTCCACCAACGAATTGACGTTCGGTGCCAGCACGTAGCCGTCCGCACCCGCGGCCGGGTGAGCCGGATCGTAGCGGCGCTGAAATTCCGACTGATCCGTTTTGATGCGGTCGATGCGCACGGTATCGACGCCGATGGCACGGTCGAGTTCGTTACGAAAGGTCACGACTTTGCGACGGTAAGGCAAGCCGCCGGGCTGGGTCGGCAGCGAATCGGCGTTGGCGACGTTCTCCGAAACCACGCGCAAGCGCGTGCCTTGGGCTTTCATACCCGCTGCGGAAATCCGCAATGTTCTGAGCAGATCGTCCATGTCGTCCTTCCTGACGCCCTTGCGCCTTATCCTCTGGCCTCAAACGGCCCAAAGTGGGCCTTAGCGGCCCTTGCCAATTGCGATTTTGATCATACCGATGTGCTTGCGATAGAGCTCGTTGGTGAGCTGGTATTGCATTTGCGTTTCGCCGATTTTTGCCATCTGCTCTTCCAGCACCACGGCGTTGCCGTCCGGTGCGGTTTCATAGGGCGTGCGGTTTTCTTCGCCCGCAAACGGCGATGTCGCGCGTCGTGCACCGGCCATATGCATCGGAGAAGTCGTCACAGCATTCAATTGAGTCTGCTGTTGCTTTCTCATCATATCCTTAAAATTCAAAGCCTTGAGGTCTTGAGGTTTGTATTTCGGCGTATCGGCGTTGGCCACGTTTTGGGCAAGAACTTCCTGGCGGCGGGTCAGCCAGCCCATGTGTCCCTTAACCAATCCAAACAGTGTGAGTTTATTGAGATCCATCTCTCATTCACCAACTGACGTCACGAAATTCAGCACGACTGCAGACATCTCACCCCTTACTCAGGTGTGATCCCATTCTGGGCCCCAAATGTCCCTTTCTGGAACGGAAAGCTTATGTACGGAGTCTCGCGCAGACGTTTTAAGATTCAATGAATCGCCCCTTTCCCGCACACGCATGACGATTCCCCATAAATTCATGCACGCGATTCAGAGGATGTTAAGCGCCATCTGTCACGCTACGGAACTTGAAACGAAGAAATTCGGGATAATCGCGTAATGAGCGACGAAATCGATGATGAGGATGTGGCCGTCGCCCTGACCTATCAGCCCGGGCAAGATCAGGCCCCCCGCGTGGTGGCCAAAGGGCAAGGTTGGCTGGCGCAGCAAATCATCGAAATCGCCGAATCCAACGGCATCGAAGTTCGTTCCGATGCCAATCTGGCGCAGATTTTGGCGCAGGTGGATGTGGACAGTGAAATCCCGCTGGAAGCCTTCACCGTGGTCGCGGAAATCCTGTCCTATGTATACGAGAAAAACAACCAATGGCCCGAAGGCTTGGGCCCGCAACGCAAACCCAGCGGTGGAGGTCGCCGATGACCGATATGAGTGAAGCGACGATCCGTGAGGAACTGGAAAAAGCCGCCAGTCTGATTTCCGGCGCGCGGCGTTTGATGGGCGAAGGTCGTCACGTCGATCTCAGCGCCATGGAAGAGCGCGTGCGCGCCATCACTCAGGCCATCTCCGCCGCCGCACCGGAGGTAGCCGCCACGTACAAAGAGCATTTGCAAGCGCTGATCGATGCCTTGGACGTCTTGGAACAAGACCTACAAACCCATCACCAGGCGATGGAAGATAGCATCAACGCCATCCGTCACCGCGAAGCCCACGACGCCTATGGGCCGAAAAAGAAATGATCCGTGCTGGCGCCCAGAATGCGAATCGACGCACTTTGTAAAAACGGGCGCGCCGCGCCTACCCATCAGAACCAAGCAGCTCTAGGGCTCGCACCCCCTGAGTTTTCCGCAACCCGCAAAACGCGTATGGTCTGAAGCTATGGATCTTGGAAACTACTTACGTTTTGTGTTTGCCTTGCTGTTCGTGCTGGGCTTGATCGGTGTGCTCAGCGTCCTTGTGCGCCGGTACGGTTTCGGCATGTCCACGCAGCCCATTCGCAAAGGTCAGGATCGACGCCTGAGCCTAGTGGAAATTCTGCCTATCGACACCAAGCGGCGCGCCATCTTGTTGCGCCGCGACAGCGTTGAACACCTGATTATCTTGGGCCCGGATTCAGAGACCGTCGTGGAAAGTTCCATTGCCCCGCCGCCGGTGAAAGGCCCCGCAGCGGACACCTTCACCGAGGCGCTCGAGAACGTCGCACCGCAGGGAACGAAGGACACGGCATGAAGACGTTTTCCCTGACCCGTAAAGTCGCAGCCCCCCTGCTTAAGCCTATGCTCAAGCTGACGCTTTTCACCCTAGCTGTGAGTGGATTGTTTTGGGTCGCGCCCATTGACGCCTTGGCGCAAAGCGTGACGCTGGACCTGGGCCCCGCCGCCGGGGCATCGACAACGGGACGCATCGTTCAGTTGGTATTACTGCTGACGGTTCTCACCCTGTCGCCGTCGATCCTGATCATGATGACCTCGTTTACGCGCATCGTGGTGGTGCTGTCGTTTCTTCGCACGGCGATTGGCACCCAGCAAACCCCGCCCAACCAAGTGCTGATCTCGTTGGCGCTGTTTCTCACCATGTTCATCATGATGCCGACCCTGCAGGCCACTTACGACGATGCCTTGCAACCATTGATCGACGGCACCATCGACGAGACCCAGGCGTTCAACCGCGCCATCGTGCCGTTTGAAAACTTCATGATGACCCACGTTCGCGAGCAGGATTTGGCGCTGTTCGTCGATATGGCCGGCCTCACCGATCAAGACGTCGCCCAGAACATGCCCATGCGGGTGTTGATCCCGGCGTTCATGATTTCGGAACTCAGACGCGCGTTCGAGATCGGCTTTTTGCTGTTCGTGCCGTTTCTCATCATCGACATGGTGGTCGCATCGGTCCTGATGGCTATGGGTATGATGATGCTGCCGCCGATCATGATCGCACTGCCGTTCAAAATCATCTTCTTCGTGTTGGTTGACGGCTGGTACTTGATCGTCGGCTCACTGGTGCGCAGTTACGGCGGTTAGCTGCGGCAAGCGCTCTCGTTTCACCAAAAGTTGTGGTATAATACCTCCCGAAGGCGCCCTTATAGGGCGTACAGGGTCTAGGCTGGATCGAGCCCACACCCCAGTTTCTCTTTTATGAAGGAGGCTGTTATGTCGGTCAAAGTCAAGAAAACCGAAAAACCGAAAAAGGATGACGCGGAGACTTCCAAGACGAAGACGACGCCCGCGATTGGGCGTATGCAGCATCCTTTGTTGGCGCTTCGCGAAGAAGTCGACCACTTGTTCGACAATTTCTTCTCCGGCTTTGCAATCGGCCCGTTCGGCGAATTCGGTCGCAGCACCCTGCGCACCGAGCCGTTTCGTCGTTTTGAAGATGCGTTTGCCGGGCTCGCCCCGTCACTGAGCATCAAAGCCGATGTCCGCGAGAGCGATGATGCATACCGCATCCAAGCCGAAATGCCCGGCGTAGAAGAAGATGGCGTCGACGTCAGTGTTTCCGACGGCATGCTCACCATCACGGGCGAGAAGAAGGAAGAGAAAAAAGAAGACCGCGAAGACTATCACCTGACCGAACGTCATTACGGTTCGGTGAAACGCACCTTCCCGGTTCCCGACACGGTCGATTTGAGCAAGGCTGAAGCCAGTTTCAAGAACGGCGTGCTGAACATCACGCTTCCCAAGAAGGCTTTGCCGAAAGCCAAAGCGACGAAGATCCCCATTTCGGGGCGCTGACACACAACGTAAAAAGCCCGGCGCAAGCCGGGCTTTTGTTTTAACGCAATGCGGGTTCAGTTCATCAGGTCGAGTATGAACTGCGGCAAGGCGAACGCCGCTTTGTGCAGGTCCGGCGTATAGTAGCGGGTCTTGATATTTGCCTGCTGAAACCTGGTGCGCAGCACCTCGGCATCGATATCACGCAAACCTGCATCGTCCGTTCCCCACCCCAGCGTCATAAACCCACCGACGTAGGTCGGCACCACGGCGGTATAAAAACCGTTGTCGGAAAACGACTTCCCCATACGCCGATAGGTATTGGTGACTTCGTCGCCTTGAAAGAACGGCACGCCATTTTGCGTCACCAGAACGCCGCCGTCCTTCAGGCAGCGATGGCAATCGGCATAAAAGCTTTCGGTGAACAAGACTTCGCCGGGGCCCACCGGGTCGGTGGAATCGACGATGATGACGTCGAAGCGTTTGTCCGTTTCCGCCACGAACTTGACCCCGTCGGTGATGATCAAGTCGGTGCGCGGATCGTCGAAGGCACCCGCGGAAATTTCCGGCAAGTGTTTCACAGACAAATCCACGACCGAACGATCGAGCTCGACCATGGTGGCGTTCTTGACCGAACCGTGCCGCAAGACTTCACGCAAAATTCCGCCGTCGCCGCCGCCGATGATCAACACGTCTGTTGCATCCCCTTTGGCGAACAGCGGCACGTGAGTCATCATCTCGTGATAGACGTATTCGTCGCGCGTGGTGACTTGGACGATGTTGTCCAAAGCCATCACCCGGCCGAAGGTTGGTGTCTCAAAGATCACCAGATCCTGATGTTCGGTTTTTTCGTGAAACAGAACGGTGCTGATTTCGAAGCTCTGAGCGTACCCCTTGTGGAGCAGCTCCTCGAAGCGCTTCATTTGATCACGCCGCGTTTAAACGCGGACACGTCCATGTCTTCGGGCTGGAACGCGATCTTGATCGACGGCAATGCGTCGTGGGGATCGCAGTCGCCGCACATGAAGATGTCGATCGCCGCATAAGATTTTTCCGGCCACGTATGGATGGAAATGTGGCTTTCCGCCAGCACGACCACGCCGGACACGCCCGAATACGGTGAAAAATGATGAAAATGGCTGTGCAAGATCGTCGCACCCGCAACCACCGCTCCCTGACACAGAGCGTCTTCGATGGTTTTGGGATCGTCGAGATTGCTCGCCCCCCACAGCTCGACCAGGATGTGGTTGCCCGCATAGCGGACCCCATCGCGTTCGATGAAGTAGTCTTTGGTGTTGTCCACCACTGGATAGAGAGTCTGGGTCTCGGCCTGCATTTCGGAGGCCTCCTCCAGGTTCATTTCGAATTCGGCAAGTGCGTTGCTGTCCATGAGCGCGCCCCCAAACTAGAGTGACCCGAAAGGGAAGAGCGCGGTAAATACGCCAATGCGATTATGGGTTCAAGAAATATCGTACTTTTTACGTAAAAAAATTTCGCGCACGGTGCGCGCGCGCGCGATCAGTACAATGAGCTCAGTTGCCCGTCGGCGATCCGCTGGCGATAGACTTCCATGAAGCCTTGGAAATCGACGACTTTTTTGACGATCGGTTCCAGTCCGCGAAAATTCACCAAGCCCGTCTCGGGCGGTTCGGCGATCAAGCGGAACGCGTCGGCGTAGCTGGTCTGGGCCACGGCGGGACCGTAGGATTCGAGCAAGCGGGTGATCGCCACCTCGTTGCCGTCCAAAGTATGGGCGATCGCCAACGACAGCACGGCGGCGGCCTGGCTGTCGTTCATCGCTTTGTTGGGCTTTACGCCCAATCCCCGAACCACCTTGGCCAAAGACTTGGCGGCATTTTTCCAATCGCCCGCGCGCCAGTAGACGCCGGTGCGAACCAGTTCGGCATCTTGACTGACTTCCTGGGTTAGCAGTTCCAATGCCATCTGCGGCTTGTCCAAACCAATTTCGGCCTGTGCACGCAGCAAGACCCGTTGGCTCGCCAATGCATCGGCCACGGCGGGAACTTCGGTTTTATCCAGAGCCGACAAGGATTTTTCATATTTGCGATCGAGCAGATAGATCAGCGCCAACCGCGCGCCTACGCGCGCTTTGTCTTCGCCTTTGAGGCGGAAGTCGACTTGTTGTTCCAGCAGGTCCGCCGCGCGGTCCAGCAAGTCCACGCCGACCAAGCGATCGGCAAGGCGTCGAATCATCTCGTCGCCTAAGGCCCCCGGCGGGGTCAGTTCGCGAAACTCGTCGTAAAGCGCAATGGCGGTTACCGGTGGCAAGATATCCGCGCCGTCTTTTAAATAGAGAAAATTGAACGCGTCGCTCATCTGCTTGGTGACCTGATTGCTTTCCTCATGGTTGGGGAAATAGGTCGCCGCTTGGCGCAGTGTACGCAGACCGTTGCGGTAGAATTTCTGATCCAGATACAAAGATCCCAGGCGCCGCAGAAGTTCGAATTCGTAATTGTCGCCGCGCCACACGAAACGCAGCTTTTCATATTCTTCGATCGCATCTGCCGGGGTGAAAAGATTGCGTTTGAGCAAAAGTTCCGTGCGCGCCACCGCGGCCTTGGCCCGCGAGGGGCGGTGGCGTCCCTCCATCACCGCTTCCCAATCCGCGATTGCGCCATCGAAGTCGCCGCTCAATTCCTTGAGCTTGCCGGAAACGTATTTGATTTGATCCAACTGCGCTTGGGTCGGGTTATCGACACTCAGCACTTCGAGATACTGCGTCGCCTGTCTAACGTCACCCAATTCAACCGCCGCCGCCGCAACCAGCGTCGCCGTCGGCATCTTGAGAGATTTCGGATAAGGCTGGGTGATGGAACCGGTCTTGCGCAACTCGTACGCCGCATCGGCAAGCTTACCCTCGCCGGCCACCACGGCGGCGCGCCAAAACGTCGCTTCGTCGTAAGGGTCCAGATTGGGATTGAACAGATCGGTGCGCGCGTCCTCCATGCGCCCCATCATCCAACTGGCCGCCCCGTGCATCACCAAATACTCGGGTTCCTTAGCGTAGTCCGGTTCGCTGCGAACCATTTCCTGAAGCACGCCCAAGGCCTCGGCCTCGAACCCATTGGCGAAGAAAAACTGTGCCAAGTTGCGGTGGCTCTGTTTTTTCGCACGGTCGTTCTTGGCAAACGCCACTTCGCGCTGAAGGTCTTGTTTGGTTTCGGTGAACGACAGCAAGTCCGGGCGTTTCCACTTTTCCAGATCAAGGACCCTCGTCACAGGCCCCAAGCCCCCCATGCCGGCGCTGGCGGCCAATTGTTGCTGCAGGTCCACATTGGCCTTTTCTTCGGCGCTGACACTGGAAATCTGCAAGGTCCCGGTGCTGGTCACTTCGATGCCTTGGCGCAACGGCCGCACCCGCAAATCGTCCGACAACGGCTTCAACACCACACCTTGTTTGGATGGCAGGAAGCTGAGCTGCGGATACGACCATTCCCGCGACATACCGTGACCAAGCGGGATCACCGGCACTGCGATCAAGTTATCGCCGGCTTCGGGGTCGCGAAAGGCGATGATGTTGCCTGGTTCCGGCACAGCCACGAACAAGCGCGCACCCAAAGGCGAGTCCGGTTGGGAGTCGGCTTGCAGCGGCGCGCTGGGGATCAACGGCTGGGACATAAATTCCAAAACCCACGCCAGTCCCGCGCGTTTGATGTCGGGGTTGACGCTTTCCGCAGTGGTCATACGCAATACGGCGCCGTTTTGCGACGGCACTTGTTCGACCGAGGTGATCAAGCCCGCGCCATCGCGGATCAAGGCCTCGGTATCGATTTTTGCGCGCTTGTCAAAAATCACCCATAAATCGCCGCCACGCCGAAATACTGCCGCGCCGACCGGTTCGTCCCAGCTGAATTTCAAAGCCACAGCGCCTTCGGCGATGGTACTGGCCTGGGCGCGGGTTTCGATGCGCGTGTCCTCGACGGGCGGCGCGGCAGGCTGTGGGGCGGCCTGGGCTGCGGGTTGAGGCTCCAAACTCACCGGGGCCGACTGGGCCAATTCCACCGGCGCGGTTGGCACGGCGGCGGGCGGCGGCGGTTGTTCGCCTTCGGCGCTCGGCGGCGTTGGTGCGGATGCAGCAGCGACTGGCGTGGGCGCAGGTGTGGGTATGGAAGTAGGCTCTGGTGCGGCTGCGGGTGTGGCCGCAACGGCGGGCGCAGCGGCCTGGGTGCCGGGCGCGAACACATCGACCACCACTTTGGGGCCGCTGGCGAACGCCTTGATTTGCGACGTCGCATCGACCTTCAATGTGACGCTGAGATTGCCGTTGTCGACAAAGGTTTCAGCACCGGAGATGTTGCGCGTGCGACCGCCAGCCAAGGCCGCCACATTTGCGCGTCCCGGTTTGGCGAATTTGATGGTGGCGTTGACGCCATCGCGCACGACTTCGAAAGCGGTAGCAGCGGGCCAATCGAACACGATCCGCGAATAGGTGTCGTGAGCGCCGACGCGCACCGGAACAGTGGGGCCCTGCTGCGTCGCGACTTGCTGCCCCTGCACATTCCCTGCCTGGGGTGCGTTTGTCTGCGGTTGAGGCTGTTGAGCGGCACTGACGATGTCCACCACCACCGATGCACCGCTGTCGTAACTGCGAACCGAAAAATCGCCCTTGATGCGAAACACGACCGTGGCTTCGTTGGGCGCGGCTTCGGTCGAGGCGATCAGTTGTCCCAGCCCCCGCACCACCGGGCGCAGGTCCGCTTCGATGGGGCGCGAAAACGTGATCACCAACCGATCGCCGTCGCGGCTCGCCTGATGGCCGACCGGTTGGGGCCAGCGGAAGGTTAAACGGCCGTAGCCGTCACCCCGACTGGCGCGCACCTGAACCGGATCGGCCCAAGACACGGATGGGCTGGTGACGGCCGCCGTAATCAACGCGACCACAAAAAGAATGCCCCCCAGCCGCCCCATCAGTCGCCTCCCCCAACGGTGGGGAAAATTACGATATCGACGCGTCGGCCCAGCTTGGCGCGTTCGACTTCATCAATTTCCGGCAATTGGCCGTAGCGGCTGTCGGCATACCCGAACGCGATGATGTCATCGGTATAGCCCGACGCCCGCAAGGCGTTGGCCACCGCAGCCGAGCGCGCCACGGAAAGTTCCCAGTTGGTTTGAAAGCCGCTTTCACCTGACGGCAAACTGGGGTCGGTGTGGCCGTTGACGCCGATCTGATTGCCGACGTTGCGCAAAAGACTACCCAGCGTAAATAGGGCCGAGCGCGCTTCGTCGGGCATCTCCGCCTTTCCCGACGGGAACAACAGGTCACCCGGTAACGCCACCACCAAACGGTCGTCGAGCAGCATGATCTTAGAGGCCCTCAACAGCTCGTCTTCCTGCACGCCACGCTGCAAGACCCCGGACAGATAATCCAGGTCGGTGGCCTGTCGGCGAAAGATGGTGCCGATGTTGAATTCAGCCGTGGCCGCCGCGACGGTGGTCAGCTTGCCCGGGTTCAAGGTCTGGGTCAGGGTGTCGGTCATCGCGTCCCATTCGTCCATTTGCAGCGACGACATGGAAAACAGCAACACGAAGAAGGTCAGCATCAGGGATACGAGATCCGCGAACGTGACCATCCAGGCCGCTTTCGGGCCTGCTTGGCGTTGCATATCAGGGGTCATGTCGTCGTCGAGCATGGGCACAGCGTTCAAATGCTACCGGGCATTCTTGAACCGATCCTCCTCAGTGAATTGCAGTTTGGTTTTTTCGATGTCGCGGGTATAGAACCAGATCACGATTTCCCCGACATGGCCCGGACGCATGCCGACCGCGACGCTGTCGGGCGGAATGCCGCGCGAATTCATTTCATCGGCGAACGCCCCAGCGCGGCGCACTTCCAGCGTTTCTTCCGTCGGCATGGTTTTGCCGTCATCGGCGGTCGGTGTGCCGATCACGAACTCCAAATCGTAACGCAATCCCGACGGGCGGCTGGACAGCGCCGCTACGGTTCGGTCCAGCAGCGGAAACATTGCCGGACGGATGCGCGCCTCGTCTTGAAAAAACAAGCTGTCAGCCTTCAACAACAAGCGCATCTGCCGTCCCGGCTGAACGGTTTCGACTTTGTCGATGCCCAGGGCAGTGGAAAAAATGCCCGTCACCTGCTGCTGAAATTCCTGCCCCGCCAAGACGTCGCCGTCTTTGGATTGAAAGCTTTGCAGGTCCGCCGACGGCGGTACGATGGAAGTGAACGCGCTGGACAGGCTGTCCATCACCTTTTTCGATTTGGTTTCCTCGACGGTGGAAATCGTCACCAGCAAAATGAAGAACGCCAACACGACCAGATACAGCCCGAGAAACAGGGCGACGGTGTTGGGGCCCTCTTCAGGTAACCGCTTGATCTGGTCGTTCATGGTGTCCATGGCGGACGTGAGCCCTAGTCAAAACTTGCCAAAAGATCGTCGATCTCAGCCTGGCTCTTGGCCTTGTCGCCAAGCTGGGGACCCTCGAGAAGGTCCGCGTCGGTGATTTCTTTCTTCTCTTTCTTGCCCGTGGGTTCAGGCTTGGCATTTTTCTTCTGTGGCTTGATGATCTCGTCGCCGAGCGTCAACACCAAGGCATCGATGCGCTTTTCGATGTTTTTCAGCGCCGCAACCACTTTGCCGATGCGCTGCCCGGTGATGTCTTGAAAGGTGCAAGCCTCATAGATGTGTGTCGTGGCATCCATAAGCTTTGCCGAAACCGCATCGTTGACGTCACCCATCACCCCCTCGATCACTTCGCAATTGTCCATGATCGTGTTGGTCGCGTCAGCAGTCGCCGCGACGATGGCATCCAGCTCGTCGCTCGCACCGGGCAGATATTCCTCTTTTACGTCTTGAGGACGAATTTCCGCGATTTCGCGCTTCGCCGCATCGATGTAGGCCGCTAAGCGTTCCAGTTCGGCGTAAATGGTCACAGCCGGGTCGCGTTTGGCGCGCCTGGGCGCAGCGATCGGGACCGCTTTGCCTTTGCGTTTGACCTTTTTGGCGGCTGCAATGACCTGATCGACAGCTTTGACGGCGCGTTTTTTCACCGCACCGTCCTTAGCAGCAGACTTGGTACTGGGTTTTCTTATGGCCTTCGGCTTTTTAGCCGTGGCCGTATTCGACTTACGTCCGGCCATAAAGATTCCTCAGACGACCTTAGAAGTCGCCCAGCACACTGACCATCTTCGATTTGAGGGTATCAGCGTTGAAAGGTTTAACGATGTAGTTGGACACACCGGCTTCTTTCGCCGCGATCACGTTTTCTGACTTGGATTCCGCCGTCACCATGATGAAGGGAATATGCTTGAGCTTGTCGTCGGCGCGCACGTGACGCAGCAATTCAATGCCGGTCATGGGCTCCATGTTCCAATCGGAAATAACCAATCCGAAGTTCCCGCCGCCTTCTTTGAGCTTCTCGAGCGCCTGGGTTCCGTCCGTCGCTTCATCTACATTTTCGAAACCAAGTTGACGCAGAAGGTTTCGGATGATCCTGAGCATGGTCTTGTAATCATCCACGATCAGAACATTCATGTTCTTATCGACAGCCATCTGAACACTCCATTTCCCGGCTTAACTATCGCCTATATCTTAAGTCTGACTTTCCGTGCGTTCCCTGAGTTAACACGAAGGTCTTAGGTTTTCGCGATAGCAGTTCTTCACCGTTACCAAAGTTGAGCGCTTTTGCGCCTTTATTCCATTCGTTTCATCTCGGGACGCAGGAACTAGCTTGCAGGCTTTCATCCCCAAGAATCACAGAGCCAAAATGAATTTACCCTATCTTGGTAAAGGAGTCGCAAACAGTTCGCAACCTTTTAGAACAAACGTCTAAGCCTTTTTCAGCATGCTCTCACCCGCCCGCCGGGTTCGGTTCCGGCAACTTGCGCAACGCATTCAGTTCGACCGTCACCTCACGCGCCCGCTGGGGATTCATCTTCGCCATGATCGGCGCCAAAGAGCGTTCCTTCATCCGTTCCGCCACCTGCAGTAGCACGTCCATTTCCAACTCTTCGAAAATGAGTGCGGCATCCTTGGGCTTCATGTTTTCGTAGATCTTCACCAAGCTCATCAACTTGGCGTCCTGCTGTTCGTCATAGGTCTTGATCAAACTTTCGATCGTCGCCTGTAACGCCTTGAAATCTTGAATTTTTCTATCGATCCGAGATTCCGCGGCGGCGAGCAGCGCGACGCGGCTATCCAATTCACGGGCGCGCGCATCAATCTCGACACGGCGCTCGGCAAGCTTTTGCAACAAGTCGATTTCGGATTGCGTCAGCAACGTCGGATCGTCCGCCAACATGCGCGCGGCAACCGCGGCTTGGTCTTCTTCCGCCATCGCACCGGGGTCCAACCCATCGGTGGACATCAGTTCCGACGGCAACCCGTCAGCTGCGGGCATGGCGGCATCAGTGGCCGCTGGATCAGTTCCCGTTTGCGCCTGGGTGGTGGCGACGGACACGGTGCCGTTCAACACACCATCGACGCCTTCCCAGATATCGCCGACGCGCACGGTCAAGGTCAGGGTGGAAAAGAAGATGACCATCGGCAACAGGCGCACCTTAACAACCACTCGGCGCAACAGGCTGGGCTTTTTCGCCTCAGGCTCTTCGAACGAAAAGTCGAGCTCTTCGTCCGCTTCGGGCAGCGCATGCGCACTCCGCCGAACCGGGGTTATTCTGCCGATACTCATGTTCCCTTGCGCCATAGCCATTCAGTGCATTCCATAGATATATCCGCTCACTTCATCGAGCTGAGCGCCTTGAGCAGTTCACGTGCGGCATCCGTATCGCCAATGGACGGCTCTTCGGCGGAAGTCCCGCGTTTGTCGAGCAAGCGGTCCTGGGCGCTCAAGCCACCCAATCCGCCACCCAGTCTGCGTTGCTCGGACGATCGTTGCGCAGGCGCCGGTTCAGGATGCAAACTGACGCGCCGGGTCGTCTCGCCACGCGCCAATGAATTATCGTCTTTAGCCCCGAAGCGCGGCCCCGGACGCGTATCGGCACGCCCCCCCGGTCGGCCACCGGCACCCGGTGTCGCGGCGCGGATCGCTTCTTCGATCAGCAGGTCTTCATCCTCTTCTTCGGGTGAAAAGTCATGACGCTGCGATTTGGGTGCACGCACGGAAGCAACCATTTCATCCGCCGAACGTCCGCCGCGTTCCACCAGATAGGCCAAGTCGTCGCGCAAGGCTTCGGCCTTTTGGACGTCGGTTTGCAAGGCTTCGCTGGAAATCTTAAGCGCCTTGATGCCCGCTTCGGCCTTGACGGTGGCTTCGGCGAAGGTTTTGGCCAGTTCCATCAATTCGTTTTTGTCGCTGCGCAATTGTGCCAAACGCTGGTTGAGACGCACCGCATAGGTGATGGTCAGCACCAAAAGCACCGCAATGATGACGTCGAGTACGAAGGCAATTTGCACGTTTACCTCACTGGCGTTTGAGCGCCGTCCCTTCTGTGGCTCCGCTAGTCGTTCTTGGGCTTCTCATATCGACCATCGATGCGGATCGCAATCTGGTCGCCTTTGCGGCCCATACGCCCAAGATACATCGGGACGTCGCCACACAACAGCATGACTTGCGATTCCGGTGTCGCACCGAGATCCATATGTGATCCCTTTTGCATATCGAACACATCGCCCAAGCGCATGGTTTGGGTATCGAGCACGGCTTCCAGCTCGACTTCCGTCATCCACAGCTCTTCGGCCAAGTGAGTTTCCCAAATGCTGTCGCGACCGAACTTTTCGCCCATGAACATCTGCAGCAGCAGCTCGCGCACAGGTTCCAGCGTCGCATAGGGCAACAGCAGCTCCATTTGGCCGCCGCGGTCTTCCATATCGATACGCAACCGCGCCACGATGGCGGCGTTGGAAGGCCGGGAAATGGTCGCGAAACGCGGGTTGGTTTCCAGGCGGTCAAAACGGAACGTGACCGGCGAAAGCGGTTCGAACGCGCCCGACAGATCCGACAGCACCACGTGCACCATGCGTTCGACCAAGGATCGTTCGATGGTGGTGTAGGGACGACCTTCGATACGCATCGCCGCCGTGCCGCGTCGTCCGCCGAGCAAAACGTCTACGATCGAGTAGATCAGAGAGCTATCGACCGTCAGCAGACCGTAGTTGTCCCATTCCTCGGCCTTGAACACCGAAAGCATGGCCGGCAGCGGGATCGAGTTGAGATAATCGCCAAAACGGATCGAAGTGATGTTGTCGAGGGAGACTTCAACGTTGTCGGAGGTAAAGTTGCGCAATGACGTCGACATCAAACGCACTAAGCGGTCGAACACAACTTCGAGCATCGGCAGGCGTTCGTAAGACACCAGCGCCGAGTTGAGGATCGCCTGAATACCGGATTTCTGGTCGCCTTCTTCCAGGTCGTCATCGAAGCCGAGCAGACTGTCGATTTCGTCCTGGTTCAGAACGCGGGTTGATTCTCGTGGAGAACTACCGCCCGTAGCAGCCTCGCCGCCACCGCCGGAATCCAGCATTGCGGCCCATTCGGCGGCGAGATCGTCACCGTCGTCGCCACCGCCACCGCTGTCGGCATCGGGGTCGCCACCGCCCATGGCAGCCTCCCAGGCCGCCGCCATGGCATCTTGATCGACGTCTTCACCGGGCGCAGTCATGCTTTTGCCTAACCTCCGCTCGCCTTACTGGACGAGCATCTCCTTGAACAACACATCGTTGACCTTGGCGGGCGCCACAGCCACGCTTACGCGCTTGAGCAGCTCTTCACGCAGTCGGTACATGCCCGCCGACCCTTTCAGGTCTTCAATTCTAAGCTCGCGCAGGTAAATCTGAAAATTATCGACGATGCGCGGCATCATTTCTTCAATTCTGACGATATCGTCACCGCTTTCCAGTTCCAGACTGACGCGGATCTTCAAATAAACCGCCTTGCGCCCGCCGGTGTTAATGTTCACCAGCATTTCTTGCAAATCGTAGAACACGGCATCGCCGGAGATCACTTGCTGCTGATCGAGCTCCTCGACCGCAACCGCATCCTGACCGCCGGACAACATGTCAATCACCGGCTGCAAAAGACCCGTGAAGTAAGCCGCCGCGGCACCACCCAGAATCAACACCAGGACCGCCGCGATGACAATCAGGAGGCGCTTTTTACCAGAACCGCTTCCACCCTCGCCCTCGCCGCCTTCGTCCTCGGACTCACCGACGCCGTCGTCCAGGTCTTCTTCTAGTTCTTCGTCGGCCATGCCGTCTCCACTCGTTTTGAGTCCTGACTTATCATATCGAAACGCGCCCACGCGCACCGCATGTAAGTTAACTCAGCTCACCACAATATGATGCCGATGGTTAACAAGGGGTTGACCCAACCAAGAAAACCAAGGGGTTTGGCACCCTTTTACCATACGCGCCCCTCGTGCAACGCTCTCGTTTTTCATGCGAATCCATAAATGTCGGGGCTTAAACGCCACCACCTCACCCCCCCCTTCGCAAACCTCCCACGCCTCACCCTTTCTCTTTGGCGCCATGACCTTCTGAAAACGGCAAGTTCTGCCGGGCAGCCCCTGCCGCGCCCCCTTTTCATTCCCCCTCAAACGACGACCATAACCAACACAACGCATTGATTTGCAACGACATTAACAATTGGCACGGTCTCTGCATTTGTATTTAGCAACGGCACCTGCGCTCGAACGCAGACACAAACAAGCCGAACGGAAAACGATCTGAACCAAAGGCAAGTCTGATGGAAACTTCTTCATATATTGCGCTATCCCGCCTGGGAGCCTTGCGCCGAGAAATGAGCACCATCGCCAACAACATGGCCAACATGAACACCACCAGCTACAAAGGTGAGCGGATGATGTTCGTCGACCATATCACGCGCTCCAAGTCCGGGGACTTCATCGCCGACCAGCGCCTGTCGTTCACCCGCGACGTCGCCAGCTATCGCGATACCTCCGAAGGCACCATCGAACAAACTGGCAATCCTCTCGACATCGCCATTCACGGCGACGGCTATTTCGTGGTTCAAGGCCCCAACGGCGCCCAGCAGTATACCCGAAACGGCAACTTCCGCCTCGACAACACCGGCCAAATGGTCACGCAAAACGGCCAGCCTGTGCTGACCGATGCCGGTGCGCCGATTTTTTTCGCCCCGGAAGACACCAACATCGTGGTCAACGGTGACGGCACGATCTCGACGGAAAACGGCCAGATCGGCAAGCTTCAGGTTGTCACCTTCGACAGGCCTTTGGCTTTGCAACGCGCCGGCAACGGTTTGTACACCACCGATCAGGCCGCCATACCGATCGACCGGCCCCAACTGGCCCAGCACGCCCTGGAGCGTTCCAATGTTGAAGGCGTGTTGGAAATGACCCGCATGATCGAAGTCAGCCGTCGATACAAAAGCACCCAGAGCTTCATCGACAAAGAAGACGAACGCATCCGCAAGGCCATCAACGAACTGGCCAAAGTCGGCAGCAACTGATCAGCACTTGATCTGGCGTTGAGACCTTTAAGAGCCTCCGACAGACACAAAACAAACGCCAAAGAGCGAAAGGACGGAAACCATGAGATCTTTAAGCATCGCAGCCACCGGCATGTTGGCCCAGCAGCGCAACGTCGAAGTCGTATCCAACAACCTCGCCAACATGAACACCACCGGCTTCATGCGTCGGCGCACGGAATTCCACGACCTGCTGTATCAAAACCTGCGCCGTGTCGGTTCGACCTCTTCGGACGCCGGCGACATCGTGCCGTCGGGCGTGCAGATCGGTTTGGGCGTGAAGCTTGCCGCCGTTTATCGCATCCACGAACAAGGCAACCTCAACCCCACCGACAACGCCTTCGATCTAGCGGTTCAGGGGCGCGGTTTCTTCCAGGTGCAGATGCCCAACGGCGACACCACCTACACCCGCGACGGCACCTTTCAGCTCAACGCCAACGGCCAGATCGTGACCCATGACGGCTATCCCATCCTGCCCAACATCACAGTGCCGAGCAACGCTGTGGACGTCGCCATCAACACCTCCGGCGAAGTTCTGGTGAAGCTGGATGGTCAGGTCGCCTATTCCAACGTCGGCCAAATTCAGACCGCTATTTTCGCCAACGAAGCCGGTTTGGAATCCATCGGCTCGAACCTGTATCTGGAAACCCCGGCATCGGGCAACGCCACCACGGCGGCCCCCGGCACCACCGGTTACGGCACGATTTTGCAGGGTTTCCTAGAAACCTCCAACGTCAATGCGGTGGAAGAGATCTCCAACCTGATCTCCGCGCAGCGCGCCTACGAAATGAACTCCAAGGTCATCCAGACCTCGGATGACATGATGGGCACCTTGACGTCGCTGAGGTAAGGAGGACGCTATGAAACGCATTGCCTTTCTTTTCGCTCTCACGCTTTTGAGCGGCGCCCCTGCTCTGGCGGCCAGCGTCGGCGGACAAAAGCCCGCCGACACCGCCATCGAACACCCCCGAGGGTACGTCGCGCTTAACCACAGCATCCTCATCCAAGACGGTGTGATCCGTCTGGGCGATCTGTTTCAAGGCACGGGCGAATACGCAGAACGCGTCGTCGCCTATGCCCCGCGCCCCGGCTCGAGGGCCGTGTTCGATGCCCGCTGGCTCAAGCGGGTTGCTGCTGCATTCAAGCTGAATTGGCAGCCCGGTTCCGCGGCGGATCGCGTCGTCGTGGAACGCGACAGCCAAGTCATCAGCAAGAGCGAAATCGAAGCGCTGCTGTTCGAACGCCTGGTTGCCGAAGGCGGTGACGCCTCGTCGCGCGCCACACTGGCCAACCGCTCGTTTCGTTTGCACCTGCCGGTCGGCGAGGACTATTTGCTGGGTGTCGACCAAATCAACCTGGACGCCAGCACCGGCCGGTTCAGCGCCGTGCTCGCCTGGGGCAACGCCAAAGACGAACGCCGCCGCGTCAGCGGCCGGTTGGAACGTATGACCGAAGTCCCGGTGCTTGCCAAACGCAAGATGGGTGGCGACACCATCGAAGAGGGCGACTTGGAGTGGGTTGAGATGCCCCAGGCCCGGCTGGCGCGCAACGCCGTCACCGATCCCAGCCACCTCATCGGCATGGCCGCCAAGCGCACCATTTCGGCGGGCAACCCCATCACCGAAAACGACATCCGTCGGCCCGTCGACATCGCCAAAGGGGCTACCGTCACCATGGTCTTGTCGACCCCGAGCATGCGCCTGACCGCCAAGGGAAAAGCGCTTGAATCGGGTGCAACCGGTGACACCATCCGCATCTCCAACAGTCAAACCAGCACCGTGATTGAAGGCGTCGTCACCGGACCCGGACAGGTTCGCGTCGATGCGCAAGTCAATCTGGCGATGCGCTAATTTTAGGAGAGTAGCCATGAAACGGACCACCTCCCTGTTTAAAAACCTGATGCTCACCGCCACGTTGGCGGCCACCGTCAGCGCCTGCAACACCGTGTCGCGGATCAGTGAAATCGGCGACGGACCGGAATTGACGCAAATCACCAACCCCACGGTGATGCCCAATTATCGCCCGGTCAGCATGCCGATGCCCGCGCCGAAGGTTGCCGAAAACAACCCCAACTCGTTGTGGCGTCCTGGCGCACGGGCCTTCTTTAAGGATCACCGCGCCAAGGAAGTCGGCGACATTTTGACCGTCAGCTTGGCGTTGTCGGACAGCGCCGCGCTGCAAAACAAGACCGAACGCGCCCGCACCGACAGCGAAAGCGCCAACGTCACCAATTTGTTGGGCTTTGAAACCAAGCTGGCCAAGAACAATCTGCCCGCCGGCTTCAGCCCCACCGCCGCCGCCAATTTCGGCAACGACCACTCCACGTCAGGCGACGGCACCATCGACCGCAAGGAAACCATCAATCTGACCTTCGCCGCCGTGGTGACGCAAATTCTGCCCAACGGTGCACTGGTCATCCTGGGTCGCCAGGAGTTGATGGTGAATTCAGAAATGCGTGAGTTGGAATTAACCGGCGTGGTTCGCCCCGGCGACATCGACGCCGACAATTCCATCGCTCACACCCGCATTGCCGAGATGCGCGTCGCTTACGGTGGCCGCGGTACGCTCAGCAATCTCCAGCAGCCTCGCTGGGGAACTCAGCTCTGGGACATCCTGTTCCCGTTCTGAGCCTTTTAGATCGTTTCCGTTCGGAATTGGGGTACGCCCCTCTTCCACCCAACTTAAAGGCCGGAGCTTTGCTCCGGCCTCTCTTTTTGTCCACTTATCCTGTGGTTCGGATCGCAAAAAAGGCCGGAGCGGTGCTCCGGCCTTTTGCAATCGGTTCCGTGAAGACTTGGACCAAGCCTCAGTCGTCGCGGTGGGTTTTTTCCATACGTTCGTGGCGTTCCTGCGCATCGATGGTCAACGTCGCAATCGGACGGGCCTCCAAACGCGGAATGGAAATCGGCTCGTGCGTGTCTTCGCAATAGCCATAGCTGCCATCGTTGATGCGTTCCAGCGCTTCGTCGATCTTGGCGATCAGCTTGCGCGCACGGTCACGCGTGCGCAGTTCCAAGGCGCGGTCCGTTTCAATCGAGGCACGGTCGGCGATGTCGGGTTCGAGAATACCGCCTTCCTGAAGGTGTTCCAGGGTTTCGTGCGATTCCTTCAAAAGATCGCTCTTCCAATCCAGAAGCTTCTGGCGGAAGTACTCGAGCATCATCGGGTTCATAAACTCCTCCTTGGGGGAGGGTTTGTAATCGGGAGGAAGAGTCACGTTCATGTTCTGCCTATATCTCCCAGAGTGTGGATTTGGCGCGGAATATATGAAAGCGCTCGCCTCTAGGCAAGAGGCGTTTCACCTGATTGTGGATAAAGTCGCCTTTTAAGGGATGAACAAACGGATAAATTCACTGCAACAGCGCCGCGCAATCGCGCGACAGCCCCGTTTTTCACTGTGATCAGGAACTGCGGGCGTATTTGGCGATCTCAACCTCAGCGCGCAATTCGATGGCGTCGAGGATCGCATTGAGCTTTGGATCTTGCACTTTGACCCGTGCGGTCCGAATCCGCTTAGCCATTTCCATGAGGTTCTCTTTGGGGATGGCGCCGCGTAAAAGCGCATCCTGCAAGGCGGTCAAACGATCCAGAAGATCCTCACCATAGGATTGAGCCTGTTTCCGTGCCCGCCCATCGGTGGCATCGCCGACTTCTTGCATCGCCAGCAAAGCATCGACCCCGCTCAGCGTCACCGAGTCCGTGACGGCGCCTTCCGTGGAGGATGTCTCGCCCCCTCCGGACGCCCCACGCAATTGATCGGCGAACGCAGACGAACCGCCGCCAGAAACGCCCTTTTTGCGTTTCGAACGATCGACGCCTTTGCTCTGATCTACGTTTCCGATCTTCATACGTTTGGCCTGTTCGGTTGTGTCCAAGCGGGTGCACGCCAGACTCGGGCGTTGAAGCATCATAGAGCATGAACGCATTGGGTTAAATATCAGTTGATACAATCCGTCTCACGCGCATGCACCGAGGTTTTCGCCTTGATTTTGGAGCACAGTACCGAACCTGAAAATAGTTATTGCAAGTCATTCTCAATTAGGATAGCGTCCAAATCATCAATTGCGAATGATTATCAATTTCAAATCATTCCAAACTAGAATATCGATATTTCTGACGGACCATAAGCAAACTGACGTTTCATTCCCTCGCCCCCGAGCAGACCCGAGTTGGAGCCTTAAGATGAGTACCCCCATTCAACACAAACCCACACGCGCCCTATCGGTGCTGTCCCTGGCCGCCGCGACCCTCGCCCTTGTCGGGTTGAGCGCCACATCCCAGGCCGTGGCCGCGGATAAGGTCGTCAATGTCTATTCCTACCGCCAAGCCTTTTTGGTGGAGCCGCTGGTCAAGGCCTACGAGCAAAAGACCGGTGTCACCGTCAAGGTCGTCTCAGCCAGCAAAGGGCTGCTCCAGCGCCTGCAATCGGAAGGCATGAACAGCCCGGCCGACGTGGTGCTGACGGCGGACATCAACCAAATGGCCGAATTCACGGCCGACAATCTGCTCCAACCCATCAAAAGCGACGTCATTACGTCCAACATCCCCTCTCAGTATCGCGATCCCAACGGCCTTTGGACCGGCCTGACGATGCGCGCACGCGCCATCTACGCGCACAAAACCCGCGTTAAACCCGGTGAAGTGACGACGTATGAAGACCTTGCCAAACCGCACATGAAAGGCCGCGTCTGCACCCGTTCGGGCAAACATCCCTACAATGTGTCCTTGCTGGCGTCGGTGATCGCGGCGAAAGGCGAAAAAGAGGCCGAGACCTGGCTGCGCGGCGTGAAGGAAAATCTGGCGCGCCGCCCGCAAGGCAATGACCGCGCCCAGGTAAAGGCCGTCATGGAAGGCGAATGCGACGTCGCTCTGGGCAACAGCTACTACTTCGGCATGATGATCACCAACGATGAAAAGCCCGAACAAAAGGAATGGGCCAACGCCGTCAACATCATCTTCCCCAATCAAAACGACCGCGGCACCCACGTCAACGTGTCCGCCGCCGCCATCACCAAGAGCTCAAAGCACTACGACGAAGCGGTCAAGTTCCTTGAATTCCTATCGTCCGACGACGCTCAGGGCATCTACGCCGCGTCAAACTTCGAATATCCGCTGAAAGCAGGCGTGCCGCTCGATCCGTTGGTTGCCAGCTGGGGCACGTTCAAAGCCGACGATCGCAACTTGTCGGAGATCGTCAGCGCACACACCACCGCCACGAAAATGATGGACACCGTCGGCTTCGACCATTAAACCCACTCGGACCCGTGGAAACCCTCGCGATGCTTGGGTTTCCACGGTGTCGAGCTTTTATTGACAACAGCGGAACACAGATGCCCCATTCGGTCGCGTCACCTGGTCCCCAAAGCGCTTCCTCTCGCTTCAAACTGCCCAGAATTGATGTCTGGGCTTTTGGCACGCTTGCGGTCGCGATCGCCGTGGCGATGCCGATCTTGTGGGTGATCGGCTTGGCGCTCACCCCGTCGGGCGATATGTGGAGCCACCTGGTCGAAACCGTCTTGGGCCGACTGGTGTTCAACACCGTGTTGTTAATGGTTGGCGTGGGAGTGGGCACCTTCGTCATTGGTACCGGCACCGCGTGGATCGTCACCATGTGCCGGTTTCCGGGGCGGCGCATTTTCGAGTGGGCGCTGCTGATTCCCATGGCCGTGCCAGCCTACGTGATCGCATACGTCTATACCGACTTGTTGGAATACTCCGGCCCCATTCAGGGCATGATCCGCGACGCATTCGGTTTTCAAACCCGCCACGACTACGTCTTTCCGGAAATCCGCTCGCTGGGCGGCGCCATCACCATGATGACGTTGGTGCTGTATCCATACGTCTATCTTTTGGCGCGTGCAGCATTTCTAGAACAGAGCGTGTGCGTTCTGGAAGCCAGCCGCACGCTCGGCAAAGGCCCGTGGACGAGCTTTTTCAAAGTCGCCCTGCCGCTTGCGCGGCCGTCCATCGCGGTGGGCGTCAGCTTGGTGATGATGGAAACCTTGAACGATTTCGGCACCGTCGATTTCTTCGCCGTCGCGACCTTCACCGCCGGTATTTTCGACGTTTGGCTGAATATGAACAGCCCGTCCGGCGCGGCGCAACTGGCAAGCATGCTGTTGATGTTCGTGATCGTCTTGGTCGGCCTGGAACGCTACGGCCGGCGCAAACAGAAATTTCACCACACCTCCACCCATGTGCGCGCCCTGCCCGGTTTTCGCCTATCCGCCCCGGTGGCGACGCTGGCCTTTATGGCTTGTGCCATCCCGGTGACGCTGGGTTTTGCCGTGCCCGCCTGGGTGTTGGGCAGCTACGCCATGGACTTTTATCAAGACACCCTGGATGCCGACTTTTGGACCTTTACCGGCCATTCACTGCTGCTGTCGGGTTTGGCCGCCATCATGGCCATCGTGCTGGGTGTGTTTCTCGCCTACAGCCTGCGCCTCGGCCAAGCATCGTGGGTACGCGGCGTAACGCGCTTGGCGGCGCTGGGCTACGCGGTGCCCGGCGCGGTGCTGGCGATCGGCATTTTGATGTATCTGGGCTGGCTCGACAACACCATCGACGGCTGGACGCGACGTACATTTGACGTCTCGACGGGGCTGATCTTTTCCGGCACTGTGCTCGCCGTGACGTTCGGCTATGTGGTGCGTTTTTTGTCGTTGTCGTTCGGGTCTGCCGAGGCGGGCCTCGGTAAAATCACCGCCAACATGGACGGTGCGGCGCGCACCTTGGGCGCCGGCCCGATGGCGACGCTTCGCCGCGTTCATCTGCCGATGATGCAAGGTTCGATCATGACCGCGGCGTTGCTGGTGTTTGTTGATTGCATGAAGGAACTTCCTATGACGGTGATCCTGCGTCCGTTCGATTTTGAGACGTTGGCGACCTTCGTGCATCAATACGCGTCGGATGAATTGCTGCCCGAAGCCTCGCTGGCGGCGTTGACCATCGTCGGCGCGGGAATCATTCCGGTTATTTTGCTGAGCCTCACCATCGCGCGTTCGCGCACCGGTCAGGCTGCACAAGTCGCCGAGCCCACGTTGCTTGATCTTGAGGAGGCCGCGCCATGACCTCGGGTCTTGTGATGGAACGCATCCGCCATGCGTTCGGCGCGGCGGAAGTCCTCAAGGACGTGTCCCTGGTCGCCGAAGCGGGCAAACTGACGTGCCTGCTGGGCCCCAGCGGCTGCGGCAAAACCACCTTGCTACGCCTCGCCGCCGGATTGGAAACGGTGCAAAACGGTCGCGTCTACTTGCAAGGCAAAATGGTCGCCAACGGACATGACGGCATGTGCCTGCCCCCGGAACAACGCGGCATCGGACTGATGTTTCAAGATTACGCGCTGTTTCCACACTTGAGCGTGTACGAAAACATCGCTTTCGGCATCAAAGATTTGACGTCTGAGCGTCGGCAATGGATCGAAGCGGGACTGGAACGCATGGGTGTGGCCAAGCATCGCAACAGCTATCCCCATGTGCTTTCCGGCGGTCAACAGCAGCGTGTGGCGTTGCTGCGTGCACTCGCACCGGAACCGCAAGTGTTGCTGTTGGATGAACCGTTTTCCGGTCTCGACGTGACGCGTCGCGCTCAGGTTCGCGAAGACACGCTCAATTTCCTCAAGGAATGCGGCGTGGCTGTGTTGATGGTCACGCACGACCCCGAAGAGGCCATGTTCATGGCCGATCACATCGTGGTCATGAAAAGCGGCAAAGTGGTTCAGGCGGGCACCCCGGTGCAGATCTACTTCCATCCCAACGACGCCTTCGTCGCGGAGCTGTTTGGGCCGATGAATCACTTCGAAGGCGTTGTCGATAAGGGTCAATTGCAAACCCCGTTCGGCCCCTTCCCGATCCCTTCGATCCCCGACGGCCAACACGCCCAAGTGCTGGTGCGTATGGAAGGCATTCGCGTGACCATGGGGGCAAACCACGAAGCGCCCGAAGGGTGCTGTTCGACCACCGGACGCATCGAAGAAGCCTACCTCCTGGGGCGTTCCAGCCACCTGCACATTCTCGTGCCGCGCACCCCTCGAAGCGCCACTGATGAAGTGCGTTTGCATGTGCGCGTGCCCGGCGTGATGAAGCCCGAAGAAGGCGCCGCTGTCAGCGTGTGGGCCGACCCCAAGCAAGTGTTCGCCTTCGCCATCCCTTAACCGGGCCCGGCAAGTTTTGCTCACCTGCACCTCCACCGCTGTGAACTGGGGCAAACCTTGCCCATCGCGCCAGTTACTTTTTATTTAAAAACAAGTGATTAGACTCAAGGTTCCGCTGGCATCCTTCTTGCTACGTGATCTGTAGATTTTTGTGCGCGACACCACTGTCACGTGAGTACACCGTCAAGACGGAGAAGCCCGATGGCGATTTATGGCGCCTTTTCCACATCCGTGCTCGGCATGATGAGCCAAACCGCCGCCCTGCATAACATTGGCACCAATGTCGCCAATGTGAACACCGGCGGCTATAAACGGATCGACACATCGTTTTCGACCGTGCTCAGCCACACTGTGCAAACCTTGTCCGACATTGGCGGCGTGCGCCCCAGCGACAAATCGACCATCACTCAGCAAGGCAACATCGTGTCCAGCGAGTCCGCCACCGATGTCGCCATCGCGGGTAAAGGCTTCTTCGTCCTCAACACCAAACAGGATGGCAGCGGTCAGCAATTGTTTACCCGCGACGGCAGTCTCGAAATCGCTACCGTGAACGACGTTTCCGTGACTGGAATCGGCGGCACCTCAGTCACCACAAAAGACGGCTATCTTGTTGATAAGAATGGTTATTTCGTTCAGGGCTGGCCCTACACAAACGGAACCGTGTCAACCTCCGCCACGCCCCAAAGTCTGCGCGTCGATCAGTATGCTTTCATCGGCCAGTTCGAGCCGACCACCACGGCAACGCTTGGCCTGAACCTTCCCGCCAACGATGCCATCGGCAAGGTTCGCCAATTCGACGTCAGTCTCACCGACAGCCTGGGCGCGAGGCAAACGGCACAGCTCAACTTCACCAAAACCGGCATCAATACGTGGAGTGTCACCAGCACCACCTCGCAAGCGCCCGTCGCACAGGTGGATACGGTAACCCTTGGGGGATCGGTCGGCGAAGTTGGCGACGTTTACAGCGTCACCGTCAACGGCGTGACCAAGACCTACACCACGCTTGGCACAGAGGCGAACATCGATGTCATCCGCGACGCGCTGGTCACCAGCATCAACGCCGACACCTCCATCAACGGCGCCGTAACCGCCAGCGCGGGGGCCACCGGCGCGTTGCTGATTACCTCCGACACCGCAGGAACCACGATCACCACCTCGGCCACTGCCACCCAAGGTCCGGCCAGCGTTGCCCAAGTGGATAACATAACCCTGGCAGGCGGGGTGGTTGCGGGCGACACCTATAGCGTCACGATCAACGGCACCGCGTTCACCGCGACCGCCGGGGCTGCCTCGACCCTGACCACGTTGCGCAACGACTTGATCGCGCAGATCAACGCCGACCCCACAGCCAGCGCATTGGTCACCGCCACCCCCAGCGGCGCCGATCAATTGGTGATCACGGCGGATACGGCGGGCACGCCCATCACCCTGAGCACCGCGACAACCGATGCCGGCGGAGCGCCCGCCAACACCATATCCGCGACAAACGTCACGCCGAATTTCACCGCCGTGGCCGACAACACCGCCAGCGCGGTTACCACCACAGCCAACGCGGGCAGCACCCAAACCAGCGCGGCAACGGCAATGACGTTCAACGCAAACGGCCAACTGTCCACGCCGACCACGCTGAATTTGGCGCTGTCGTTTTCGAGCGGTTCGACGGCAAGCATCGCGATCGACATCTCGCCGATGACGCAATACTCCAGCGCGGGCGACGACCTCAATGCGTCGTATTCCAAAAACGGTTATGCTTCGGCGAATATGCGCTCGTTCAGCTTTGACACCAACGGCAACGTCATTGGCGTGTTCGAAGACGACACCTATCGCAGCATTTACAAATTGTCGCTGGGCGTGTTTGCCAATCCTGACGGCCTCGACCCTAGAAATGGCAATGTCTATGCGGTCAGCCCGGAATCCGGAAATGTAACGATTACGTCAGCTGATTCAAATGGTTATGCAGTATTCACCCCCAATGCGCGGGAACTGTCGAACGTCGACATCGCCGAAGAGTTCACCAGAATGATGACCACTCAAACTGCCTACAACGCTTCATCGACGGTGTTTAAAACTACCGATGAAATGACCACCGTGGCGCGTGATCTGAAACGTTAACGCAGCCGGTTTCCTGGTCCGCCTCAATCGCTCGGCACTTTTTGCCCCTGCACGGCAGCCTCTGCCCTGCGGGGGTATTGTTTTACCCCTGCAAAAATCATCATTCATCATTATTTTCAGCCACTTACAAACACACAAGAAGTGGCACGATATTCGCATCACTATTCCCGAAGCGGCGCCAACGCCGCACACGACATAAAGCCCGCAAATGGGCCATTGAACGGGAAACGAAACGATGAACCGCGCACTTGATTTCAGAACGCTGCCCGTATCGGCGCTGAATGACGACCAGACGCCAGCCGCCGTGAAAACGCGCTTGATGTTTGCGCAAGCCTTCGGCGCGGGTCTGTTCAGTCTGGTTTTGCTGATGCTGGTGGCCTGGGCCAGCCCCGCCAACGCCGCATCGCGGATCAAGGACGTGGTCGATTTCGAAGGCGTGCGCGACAACATGCTGGTCGGTTACGGGTTGGTGGTCGGTCTCAACGGCACCGGTGACACGCTGAAAAACGGCCACTTCACCAAACAAAGCCTGCTCGCCATGCTCAATCGCCTGGGCGTCAAGCCGACCGAAGCGGGTCTGGATTCCAAAAACGTCGCCGCGGTCATGGTCACCGCGTCGCTGCCGGCCTTTTCATCCAAGGGCTCACGCGTCGACGTCACAGTCAGCGCACTGGGCGACGCGAAGAACCTGCTCGGCGGCACGCTTCTGGTAACCCCGCTGCTGGGCGCAGACGGTGAAGTTTACGCCGTGTCGCAAGGCCAAGTCGCGGTCGGCGGCTTCTCCGCCGGTGGTGCGGGCGAAACCGTCACCAAGGGCGTGCCGACATCGGCGCGCATCGCCAACGGCGCCATCGTCGAACGCGAAATCGGTTTCGACATGGATCGTATGAACAGCGTCAAGCTGAGCCTGCGCAACCCCGACTTCACCACCGCGCGGCGCATCGCCCAAGCGGTCAACGCATTTCTCGGCACCACCGCAGCCAGCGCCACCGACCCCAGCACGGTGCAAATGAACGTGCCCGACGCTTACCAAAACAACGTCGTCAACCTCATCACCGACGTCGAGCAACTGCGCATCGAACCCGATCAAATCGCCCGCATCATCATCGACGAGCAATCGGGCGTCATCGTCATGGGCGAAAACGTGCGTCTGTCGACGGTGGCGATTGCCCAGGGCAACTTGACCATCCGCATCACCGAAACGCCGCAGGTCTCGCAACCCGGACCGTTTTCGCAGACCGGCACCACCACCACGGTTGCGCGCACCGACGTGCAGGTCGACCAAGGCGGCAACAGCCGTTTGGCGGTGGTCCAAGACGGCGTGTCGTTGCAAGAGTTCGTCAACAGTCTCAACGCATTGGGCATCGGCCCGCGGGACATGATCACCATCTTGCAAGCCGTCAAAGCCGCCGGCGCACTGCAAGCTGAAATCGAGGTGATGTGATGACCAACGTCATGCAAATGGACATCGAGACCGCCATGGCCCAGGGCCCGGCCCTGCCCAAATTTTCCAAGACGGCGGACCTCAACAAGATCCGCGAAACCGCGCAAGACTTCGAAGCCGTGTTCCTGTCGCAGATGCTCAAGCCAATGTTCGAAGGCATCGAAACCGACGGTCCTTTCGGCGGCGGCCAGGCGGAAGGCATGTGGCGGTCCTTGATGGTCGATGAATACGGCAAATCCATCGCCAAAAACGGCGGCATCGGCATCGCCGACGCGGTGATGTCGGAAATGCTCAAATTGCAGGAGGTACAGTGACATGGACGCAGGAAAACGCATTGATGATCTGTTGTTCATCACCAACGGCCTTGCGGATTTGTTGGAACAGGAAAACGCCGCCTTGCGCAGCAACCGGTTGGATGTCGTGCAGAATTTGCTGGAACGCAAAACGACCCTCAGCCGGGCCTATGAAATTCGTGTGTTCGGCATGAAGCAGGAACTCGAACACGAGCAGGCCCAGTACGATGAGGTCGATCACGCCAATCTGGAACGTCTGAAAGACGTCGGCGCACGGGTCGCGGTGTTAATCGAAGAAAATGAAAAAATGCTGAAAGTGGCGCTGGAAGTCAGCCGCCGTTTCATGGCTTGCGTGGCGGATTCCGCGAAACACGCCACGCCCGGAACCGGCGCATATTCCGCTAAAGGTGATGTCGGCACGCAAGCATCGATTGCGCACAAACAGGCCACATCCCTGGCCTTGGACGAAACACTCTAAGGCTTAAAGAAGCCTTCAAGGACACGCACCCAGAAAGGAAGCACTCATGTCCGGTAGTTTGACCCTAGCCTTGAGAACCGCGCAGAGCGGCTTGCTCGTCAACCAAAGCGCTTTGGACGCGGTGGCACAGAACGTTGCCAACGTGAACTCGCCCGATTATTCGCGCAAGATCGTGAATATGGAACAGCGCGTCGTCGCCGGAACCGGCGCGGGCGTGCAGCTTTCCCAAGTGACACGCGCTGTCGACGAAGGCTTGCTCAAAAGCCTGCGTCTTGAGCTGAGCGCTTTCAACCAACACGACGCTCAATCCAGTTATTTCAGCCGCTTGCAGGATTTGTTCGGCGCACCGGGGGACAACACCTCCATCGCGCACATCATGACCGAATTCGGCAAATCCATGGAAGCCCTGACCCTGGCTCCGGATCAGTCTTTGGAACAAGGCGAATTCGTCCGCCAAGCCAAAGAGGTCGCAAACAAGCTGACCCAGATGAGCTCCACCGTGCAGGAACTGCGCGTTCAGGCCGATACCGAAATTGCGGCTGTGACCAGTACCATCAATACCCTGGCCAGCGAACTTTCCGACATCAACAACAAGATTATCCAGAACTCATCCACAAGCGCGGATGTCACAGACCTGCGCGACAAGCGTGATGCCAAGCTGGATGAGCTGGCCGGCTATATCGACATTTCTTATTTCTATCGCGGCGACGGCGACGTGGTGGTGTTCACCCGCGCCGGACGCACCTTGGTCGACAACTCCTCGCCGACCATCTCGCACTTACCGGCAAGCACCGCAGCATCGACCACCACCCATGCCGAAGGTGATTTCAACGGTATCTACATCGGTATCGAAACCGCTGCGAACGACATCACCGACGAAGTGCGCGACGGCAAACTCAAAGGCTTGATCGATCTGCGCGACGGCACTTTGGCCGATCTGCAAAGTCAACTCGACGAATTCGCCGCGGAACTGCGCGACGCCGTAAACCTGATCCACAACCAAGGTTCCGGCTTTCCCGGCTCCGCGACGATGAGCGGCACGCGCGCATTCATCAACACCGGTACGGCCAAAACCGTGCCCATCGCCGGTGAGCAAACCATCACCATGGGCAACAATTCCGACACGCGCATCACGCTGTTCGATTCCACCGGAAATCAGCACACCACCACCACGGTTCAAGCAATCATGGCTTCTGCGTCTTACGGTTCCGGCGCATCGGCCGCGAACGGTCCGTGGAATATCGCCGAGGTCGCTGCGACCATGCAAGATTGGCTGCGTCAAAATGGCACCGCCAACGCCACCGTTGCGGTCAGCAGCACCACCGGAAAACTCAACATTAACCTCAATTCGACGACCTACAACATCGCCTTGCGCGATGAGGTCAACACCGCCGGCACCGTGCCTGCTCCGGTCGGTAGCACGGCGGCCAACGCTACCATCCAGTTCGACGCCAACGGTGACGGCACGGCCGACGAAACGGTCAGCGGCTTTTCAAATTTCTTCGGCCTCAACGATTTGTTCGTCGATGATGTGGTCGACAACATCTGGGAAACCGGGGTGATGTCAACCAGCTACGCATCGACCGCCGCGACCTTGACCATCTATAACGGCACCACGTCTACCAACGTCACCGTCAACAACGGCGACAGCCTGACCACCATCGCCGCCAGCATCAATGCAGCCACCGCCGCGGGCGTCACCGCCACCATCATCCCGGACGGCTCAGGCCAACGCCTGCGCATTTCCAGTCAAAACGGCAACGCCTTTACGGTGACCCAGGCCGCCGCCAATACGTTTATTTCCGACACCTCCCTGCACAGCGCCGATGTGCGCGTCAGCGAGCAAATCCGCGTTCGCGAAGACATTATTTCTTCACCCAGTCTGGTCACCCGCGGCGCCATTCAATGGGATGCGAACAAGGGGGCGTCCGGTGAATATTTCCTCAGCAAAGGCGACAATACGCTGATCAAAAGCATGTCGCAAATGTTCGCCACGACCAATACCTTCGATGCCGCCGGCGGACTGTCTTCTACCAGCATGACCTTCGTATCGCGGTCCACGAGCATCCTCACCAACAACGCCACGTTGGCGGAATTGAACGACAGCCAGCGCACCTATCAAGAGGATTTGAGCAACAGCCTTAAAACCAAATCCGATACCTTCAGGGGCGTCAACCTGGACGAGGAAATGTCCAATCTGATCTTGTTTGAGCAAGGCTACAACGCCGCTGCCCGCGTCATATCCGTCATCCAGGCCATGTTCGATTCACTCGAACGTGTGATCCGGTAACTGGTAAAGAAAGGAGACCCTGATCATGGCTGACCGGATTGCAAACTTAGCGACTAGCAACCAATTGATGAGTTACCTGGGCAAGACGCAGAACCGTCTCATCGATCTGCAGTACCAGGTGACGTCGGAAAAAGTCTCGCCGAACTACAAAGGCATTTCCAAGAGCGCCCAGTATCTTTTAGGCCTGGAAGCCACCCGCGACAGCATCGCTGGTTACATGAAGAACAACGAAATCATGAATGTTCGCCTGGACATCAGCACCACCGCTATGGACGGCATCCAGACCAACATCAACGATTTTAAAAAATCGCTCAAAACCTTCAACAGCCAGGCGGGCAAAACCCAGATCAACATTCGCGATATTCAACAGCAGGCCTTTAACTCGTTGTTGTCGTTGCAGGCATACCTCAACACCTCCGTCGGGGGCCGTTATGTATTTGCCGGTGGACGCACCGACACCATTCCGATGGACATGAACCTGACCACGTTGGACGATTTCCAAGCGACCTTCGATGGCGCCGCTGTCAGCTACCCCACGACGCGCGATGCGCATATCGAAAACTTTTCCATCAACAGTGATTCCACCGGTAAAACCAACTGGCTGACATTTCAGCAAGACGGTGACGGCAACACCGCGACCACGGGTGTCGGCACCATCACCGCCACCACGGCTCAATTCGCCAACGTCACCGTCGGTTCGACCATCGAAATCACCGGCACGACAAGCAACAACGGTACATACACGGTTGAGAGCGTGCTCGGGGGCGGAACCGGGATCACGGTCAAGACGCGTATGTTGACCAACGAAAGCAACAACGCCAGCTCCGTCCTCACCATAAGCCCCAACACGGCAACCAATGTCGCCCAAGCCGACAAAGTGACATTGGGCGGATCGATCGTCGCCGGCGATGCCTACACCGTGACGATCAATGGCACGGCGATCACCGCAACAGACGCCGGCGTCGGCACCGTCGTGGCTTTGCGCGATAGCTTGATCAGCCAAATCAACGCGAATGCCACGATCAATTCTCTCGTTACGGCGACCGCAAGCGGCGCCGATGGAATCAGTTTGGTATCCAAAGCACCGGGTGTGCCTTACACCCTTGCGGTGGGCACCACCGAAGCCGGCGGCGCCGTGGCCAACACAATTGACATCACGCCAGTCACCGCCAACGTCACGGCAGCCAACACGATTCTGACTTCGGCAAACTTTACGGACCTTTCGTTCGATCGCGCCACCAACCGCATCACGGTCGGCGCCGCCAGCATTGGCACCAACGCCTTGAGCGCTCTCACCGTTGGGTCGACCTTCACCATTTCCGGTACCGCACAAAACAATGGCACCTATACCGTCGCCGCCGTTGGCGCCAACGGCGACACGGTCGACATCGTACCGAAAAAATTGACGGACGAAGGCACAGCCGCCACGCCGACACTGAACTTCGCCGGCAACCAGACCTTTACCGTCAATACCGGCGACGACACCATCACGGCAGCGGCCGGAACGTATTCCAACGTCAAGGCGGGGATGAGCATCACAATTGCCGGCACCGCCAGCAACAACGCAACCTTCACCGTGACCTCCGTCGCTTCCGACGGATCGTCGATCAACGTACGCGAAACGCTGACGGCGGAACCGGCAGTAGCCAGCACCGCCGTCATCAGCAACGCCGACGGCACGATCTCATCGCAAACCTATTACGCTGGCGATGACCTGACGATCACCCACCGCGTCGACGAAAGCCGGAGCCTGAACTTCGACCTCAACGGTTTGGATCCCGCGTTCGAAAAAGCCATTCGCGCCATGGCCATCATCGCCCAAGGCAAATTTGGAACCGAAGGAGGTCTGGATCAAAACGCCTCGCGCGCGACGGAAGCGATCTATCTTTTGGAAAGCGCGTACGACGGAACCGCCGGGGGCACTCCCCCCTACGGCACCGAGTTGAGCGGCAGCATCAAGGACTTGTTGATCACGTCCGGCTATCAGCAGGTTCTGATCAGCCAGACCACGGAAAGTCACAAAACCTACACGGGGTTTCTCGAAACCCAGATCGCCAACATCGAAAATGCCGACCCGTTGGAAACGATCACCCAACTTTTGGACGACCAGCGGGCCTTGGAAGCATCGTATCAGACCCTCGCGCGCATTCGCGATTTGAGCCTGATCAAGTTCATGTAAGGATTGCGCGATAAATGGAGGGGGGGTTGAGCCTGGACATCCCCCCATAGTAGACTCTATCGTGATTTACCAGTCCGGATGCGGCAAGCCAAAGTCTAAGAGCAAACGAGCGGAGCACAAATGTCAACATCGCCCTATTCTTCCGTACCTCCGGCAGGTTCCCCCAGCCATTCCGAGGCTTGGGCTCTGACCGAAGCCGCCCGGCGCATTGCCACGGCACTGGAGAAGGTCGCAAGCGCCGACGATTTGGCGCAACCCGGCGCACGGCGAGAACTCCGCGATGCGATCCGCCTAAACTGGCGGCTGTGGACCATTTTTCAGGCTGAACTGACGTTGGAAACCAATCCCGTTCCGTTCGATCTGCGCCAAAACATGCTGACGCTGTGCCAATTCGTCGACAATCACACCATTGTGTGCATGAGCGAGTTGAATCCCGAGCAGATCAAAACCCTGATCGATATAAACCGCAACATCGCCCAGGGCCTTCTGGAAGGCCTCAACAACACCTTGGACAACGCGCCGCAAAACGCACCCAACCAGACCCAGAAAAGCCAATCTGAAGAACCCTTGCCCGCCAACAGCGGTGGGACCTTGAACACAAACGCGTAAGCCGCCATTTCGCGGCCCCGCGCGCCCCTCTCGCTTGTTCTATTTGCGCAATAATGGTATAGTTTTCACGTTACACAGGAAATGCCCAGAAGGGCGACATGGGCGCCAACGTGGTGCTCGTAGTGGAGAACGGGAAGAATGCCCATACCAAACGCCACCGATACCAATATTGGGACGACCCTGACGCGTGTCTCGGCGGCGAGCTTTCGCTTTGGTTTTGAGCAGCAATTCAACCAAATCCAAAACACCGTCATTCGCCGTATCAACAGCGAAATCGATACCGTCATCCGCAATGACGACACCCCGCGCCGCCTTGCCGCGTTGGAACGTGACTACGGAAAACTCGAAAAGAACAAGGCGCTGATCGACAGCTTCGCCTTCGACATGCGCGCCAACCAGACGCGCTTGGCCAGCATGCAGACGAACGTCTACGAGGCCATTTCCGCGTTCACCGCCGTCGATGACAACACCAACCTCACTGCCGATGAAATCACCGCGCTGAACGCCAAACGCGACGCGCTGATCGAAGAAACGTCGGCTTTGCTGCTGTCCGTGCATCCCGACATTTCGACGCCCTATGTGGTTCGCGATGTCAAAAACATGTACGAAACGCTGAAGGCCATGAGCCCTGTAGAGGGGGTCGTCGACCCGGCAGGCACCACAACGCCAACCAACGGCAATCGGCAAATCCTCGATGACTTGAACACCTTAAGCGGCCTCATCGATACAGCTTACGACGTCACCACGACAACGCTTGAAAACGCATCGCAGACCTCTTTGAATTTGTCCGCGACGTTGGCCACCAAACTGTCCGACATGACCCAGTTGTCCTCTATCGAACTGCAAAAACGTGAAGCGCAAATCGAAGACATCAAGGCCAACTACGGCAACATCTTGCGCGTGATCTCTCTCTCGTTCGAAGCGCGGATCAGTTCGGTTGAAGAAATGAATAAATCGGTTCAGGGCTGGGACATCCCGCCCGGGTCCGTGATGAATTTGTTTGTTTAAATCAGACACTGGTCGCAAGCGTTCCTGCGAAATTAGCCTCACACATACTTTTAGGATCAGACGTGCCTCTTCTTATCGACTTCAAATCCGGTGACAAGCTGATTATCAACGGCTCCGTTCTTGAAAACATCGGCGGCAACACGAAGATTCTCGTTCACAACAAGTCGGCCATCTTGCGGGAAAAAGAAGTCCTTTCCCAAGAGGATGCGCAAACGCCTGCTTCGCGTGTCTATTTCGAACTTCAGGGCGCATACATCCTACTTGATCCGGCGGAACGTGAGGCCTGCCTCGCACGCTTCGAACAACGCCTCAACGAGTTCATCGCCGCCTGCCCCAACGCCTTGGACATTGCCATCAAGGTGCGCGACCACGTGCACAACGACCGCATATACAAGGGCCTGAAAGAGGCGCAGAACCTGATCAAATATGAATCGAACGTGCTGCATAAATTCAGCGAACAGCTGAAAGCCTTCTTGGCGGAAAACGAACTCCTGCCCGAAGACGATGCCGCGGATGAGCCTAAACAGCTTCAAGGAGAAGCCCCCTAACCCTTTAAACATCCCAGGAAGAATTCATGGATATTTTTAAAGGCAAGTCCGTTCTCATCACCGGCGGCACAGGATCGTTCGGTCAAAAAATGGTTCGCCAGATTTTAGCCGAAGGCCACGCCAAACGCGTGATCGTCTATTCCCGCGACGAACTCAAGCAATTCGAAATGAGTAATGCCCCCGGCATCGCAGGGCGAGACGAAATGCGCTATTTCATCGGCGACGTACGTGACCGCGACCGCCTGACCATGGCATTGCGCGGGGTCGACATCGTCATCCACGCCGCCGCGCTGAAACAAGTTCCCGCAGCCGAATACAACCCTTTTGAGTTCGTCGCCACCAACATCATTGGCGCGGAAAACGTCGTTCAAGCTGCGTTGCGCGCCGAAGTCTCAAAAGTCATCGCCCTGTCCACCGACAAGGCCGCCAACCCGATCAATCTTTATGGCGCGACCAAGCTGGCATCCGACAAGATCTTCATCGCCGGCAACAACTTAGCGGGGCCTTTGGGCACGCGTTTTTCGGTGGTGCGGTACGGCAACGTGGTGGGTTCGCGCGGCAGCGTTATTCCCTTTTTTCAAAAGCTCATCGACGAAGGCGCGGATCACCTGCCGATCACCGACGAGCGCATGACGCGATTTTGGATCACCTTGCGCCAAGGCATCGATTTCGTCACCGATTGCTTGAACCGCATGCTCGGCGGCGAACTGTTCGTGCCTAAAATCCCGTCCATGCGCATCATCGATCTTGCCCACGCCATGGCACCCGACTTACCGCACAAAATCGTCGGCGTCCGCCCCGGTGAAAAACTGCACGAAATCATGATCACCTCCGATGACGCGCGCAACACCGTCGAGGTTGATAACGGCTACGTCATCAAGCCCCCCATCAGCTTTTGGGAAGGCGCGCAAGAAACGCTCAATCTCGGCACCCCGGTCGCCGAAGATTTTTCCTACGCTAGCGACACCAATCCTGAATGGGCCAGCCATGCCGATCTGTTGGCGATGATTCGGGAACACCACGATGACTGAACCCCAAGGCCTGTTCGCCGGCGCTGGCGCACCGGTTTTCATTGCCGAAGTGTCCAGCAATCACCATCGCGACCTCGAACGCTGCTACGCCTTTATCGAGGCGGCACACCGCACCGGCAGCGGTGCGGTGAAATTTCAGTTGTTTCGTATCAACGAACTGTTCGCCCCCGAGGTGTTGAAAAAAAGCCCCGCGCATCGTGCCCGCGCCGACTGGGAACTACCTGTCGGCTTCATCCCTAAGTTGGCGCAAAAGGCGCACGATCTCGGCATGCTGTTTTCGTGCACCCCGTTTTACCTGGATGCCGTCGGCGAGTTGGAACCTTATGTCGATTTTTACAAAATCGCGTCCTACGAACTGTTGTGGGACGACCTGTTGATCGCCTGCGCCAACACGCGCAAGCCCGTCGTCCTATCGACGGGGATGGCGACCATGAACGAAATCGCCCACGCCAGGGACGTAATCCACAGCGCGGGATGTGTCGAGCTGACGCTCTTGCATTGTGTCTCCAGCTACCCGACCCCGCCCGAACAGATGAACCTCTCGGCGTTGGAAACCCTGCGGAACACCTTTGGCGTGCCGACCGGACTATCCGACCACTCGGTCAATCCCGGCATCATCGCGCGCGCGGTGCATCGCTTTGGCGCCGTTGTGGTCGAGTACCACCTCGACTTGGATGGCGAAGGCGAAGAGTTTTCCGCCGGACACTGCTGGCTACCCGACCAGATCGCCGCCGTGATCGAGAATATCGAGACCGGCTTCAAGGCCGATGGCGACGGGATCAAGCAACCCGCCCCGTCCGAAATGGCCGATCGCGACTGGCGGGCGGATCCCGACGATGGGTTGCGACCGCTGAAATCGATACGTGATTTCGGGGACAGCGATGACACATAACCCCAAAATCGCGGCCATCATTCAAGCCCGCATGAGCTCGTCGCGTCTACCGGGAAAAATCATGCTCGATCTGGCTGGCAAGCCGGTGCTTTGGCATGTCTTTCACCGGCTCAAGAAATCAACTCGGATCAACCAAATCATTCTCGCCACCACCACGGACAGTTGCGACGATGTGTTGGTCGATTACGCCCATGAGCACGGCGTCGACGTCGTGCGCGGCTCGCGCGACAATGTCCTGTCGCGTTTTGCCGAAGCCGTGGACCTGCACAATCCGGATTACATCGTGCGCGTCACATCCGACTGCCCGATGCTCGACCCTCAAGTCATCGACAACCTGATCGAGGTTCTGATCAAAGAGCAAGGCGATTACAGCACCTGGAATCCCCATGTCGTGACCTTGCACGGCGGGTTCGAACCCTTCACCCGCGACTTGTTCCAGCGCATCATCGACGAAGGCGCCGACAATCCCGTGGCTCAGGAGCACGTTTTTGGCTACCTGAACGTGAATCCCAACCTTGGCAGAATGGTCGGCATTCCCGCGCCTGAGAATCATATTTTCGATCACGTTCGCTTGTGGCTCGACACCCCGGCAGACTTATTGTTGCTGCGCACCTTGTACGCCCGCACCGGGGCCGCGCCGGGCGAAATCGACATGGACGATGTCGCCACCTTGCTGCACAACGACCCGGATTTGCGCGCCCTCAACAGCCATGTGCGTCAAAAGCAAGCGTACGAGAGTTCGCGCAACGTCATCTTCCGATGCGACGGCGACGCCGCCATCGGCCTCGGCCACATCTCTCGCATGGTGGCGTTGGCGACGCAATTGCGCGAACGCTACGCCACCGCCGTTCACTTCGCCGTGATGCGCGGCGAACAGGGCGTGGCGATGATCGAAGACGCGCGCTTTCCCTATCAACTGGCGCCGTCCGGGGTGGAAGAAGCCGCATGGCTTGACGCCCTGATCCGCGACAAGGGTGCGCACGCCTTGGTGCTGGACATCCGCACCGATCTCAGCGGCGACGCCTTGGATCTATGGCGCGACAGCGGCGTTCTGTGCGTGCTGATCGACGACATCGGCCCGCGTCTGGAACATGCCGACTTGGTGTTCTGCCCGCCCACGCCGCGCACCCTGGCGCTGAATGGCCGTCCCGGTCGCCCGGACATCAAAGCCGGATGGGAGTGGCTGATTTTACGCGATCCGTTCAGCCACAAAACCATCCCTCCGCAAAACCCGCATCCCCACGCCCTCGTCAGTTGCGGTGCGAGCGATCCGGCGGGCTTCACCCGTATGGCTTTGCAAGCCTTGAATGATGTGACGGAGACGATCGATATCGACGTCGTGGCGGGCCCCTTGTTCACGGACCGGGCGGCTCTTGCCCAAATCGTTGAAAGCCATCGCCATGCGGTGCACGTTCACGACGCACCGCAAGACCTTGCGGGCTTGATGGCCGCATCCGACATCGGGATTGTTTCCTTCGGCGTCACGGCGGCCGAGATGGCGGCCATGGGGCTACCCGCGATCTATTTGTGCCTCAGCGACGACCATGCCCAATCCGCATCTGTGTTCGAGCAGGCGAAACTGGGGATCAACCTCGGGCGCGTCACACCCGACGATGCATCACGACTGGCGCGCACCTGCGCAGAGTTGCTCAACGATCCGTCCCGCCTGCAAGACATGTCGAAAACCTCACGAGATACTGTGGATGGGCGCGGTGCGGCGCGTATTGCCGAGATCATCGCTGAGCGCATTCAAGCCGGACGGCAAAATCAATTGCCGGCTTGAACCCGGCAACGTCAATTACATCACATAAGCAAAAATGTCGTCGTACAAGGTGACGATCTTGTCACGCGGGCACCCCGCCGCCTCCAGTTGACGTGCGATCGCATCCTGATAGGCATAGGACGACACAACCACGGTATCGTAGGCTGCAAAGTCCAACTGATCCGGCGACAGCACCGCATGGCCAAGAAATTCCGTCAGGTTCGCATTGCTGTCGGCCAGATCGCAGCTTTGCAGCCAATCGGGAAAGCGGTTGAACAAAGCGATGGTGTGCACACCCGCACCGTACACCAAGGTGTGCTTTCCGCTCAGCGGTTTAAGACGGGCGAAGGCATCTTCCCGCGCTTTTTCCCAAACCGCCAACGCATCTCGGCTGAGCTGCACGGCGCTCGGCGATATCGGGTGGGATATCGGGGTGCGATCAGGTGTAGACGCCTTGGCGGCAATCACGCGAATGCCCGGATAATGGTGTCGCTCGACTTCATCGCGACAGCGAAAGCCCAAATCGCCAATCATCCACGCCAGATTGATGAGGTTGAAATTGGTGACGTGGTAATAGCCCAATGGGGTGGAGATGCAGCGATCGTAACGCATCCCATCGGGCACCTCGACATACAATATACCCCCCGGCGCCAACAACGCATGCGCCTTGGCGATCACCTCTCGCGGATTGTCGAAATGTTCCAAGCAATGCGACAGCACCGCGATGTCGTACCCGATTTGCGGAGTATCGAAGGTTTCTAGAAATGACTGCGAGCACACCGTGCAGCCGTCGATTTCGCCGCATGGTTCCGCCGCACCGGTGCTTTCCACCAGCGTCGCGTTGAGGGTCCGCCCCTGCTCGCTCATGCGCTGATGAACCATGCGAAAAAGCATGCCGTCGGAGGCCCCGACCTCAAGATACTTAACCGGATCAGCCGCAGAGCCAGGACGAGGCATAGCCGCGATGATTTCCGCAACCTGCATGGTTTTCGTTTCCAGGTTCCACACATCGCTCGAAAGCGGCGACAGACCTGGGCGCTGGTGTCCGTGATTCTTTTCGATATCGGCGACGGCGGTGTACAGGCGGTCCTCGCGACTGCGGGTGCGGCTATAGATGATGCCGCAGTGGGGACACAGATCGACGCTGAAATACAACCGTCCGCCCAGCAATTCGATAAAATCTTCTGCGATGCGTTCCGACGCATCGCCATCGTGATCGCACACCGGACAAGTCGCCAAGGTCTTGAGCATTTTGGGATCGAATTCAGCGACCAACGTCATGCGTCGTCATCCTTGAGCTTGGGACGGTCGACGACCCGGCCGCTCCAATCCCAATCGATGCATTTGTCGCACACGCAATCGCTGGGGATGCGGTTGGTGATGTGCTGCGCGCGCAGGTCCAACATCTTGTCGCCTTGCCAGGCTTCGGCGATGGTCATGTCGCGAATGTTGCCCAACGACAATTCGCCGTCGATGTTTTGGCTGCACGGCACCAGTTCGCCGTTGCTCAACACCACCAAGCGCAACCACAACTGTCGGCATGCCAAGCGATCGTCGGAACTGCGATCGAGAATGCTTTCACTGTTGGGATCGCCTTGCGTTTCGCGGATGGGCGCGCGGCCGAGATAATCGAACTGTGGGCTGATGTGGATGGAATTGACCTTGTCCTTCCAGGTACTTTGAAAGGTTTCGATCTGCTCATCCGTTTCTTCGGTGCGCACATAGGTCAACGACACCCAGGGCTTTTCCGATTTGTGCTTGGCTTTGTAGTGATACAGACGCTCGATGTTGCGCAGGACCCTTTCGTAACTGTCGGTGCCGCGAATGGCTTCGTACTTTTCGCGGCTCAGTCCTTCGAATGAAATGTGGATCGAGTCCAACCCATCGACCACCAATCGCTCAATCTCGGCGTCCTTGATGGACGTGAAGTTGGTGGTGACGGACACCAGCGGGATGCCCTTTTGCTTGGCGATGCGGATATAGTCGACCGTTTTGCGGTTGAGGAACGGCTCGCCGAAAAAGAAAAAGTGCACCGCATATACGCCGAATTCGGCGCACTGGTCGATGGCCTTCAGCGCGATGTCGTCATCGATAAACGTCACCGGGCGCTGCATGTCGGGATGCACGCACATGACGCAGGTCTGGTTGCATTTGTTGGTGGGTTCGATATGTACGGTGGTGGGAACACGGGTGTTGAGTTTGAGATTGTAGGCCGTTTGGTTGATATCCAGGTACTCTTGGCGGTTTTTCGGCGTAAAAGCCGCCAGTTCCCGCAGCTCGTAAGCCGCAAACATGTTGTTAATGGATTTCATGCCACACTACCCTTTCTGGGCATTTACCTGCTCAAAGGCGCTTTCCACCTTGCGGGGAAGAGCTTATCATAGGTCGGGACTGGCACGAAAGCCAATCAGACGACGCATGAAATACAGCACTTCATCCGAACAGAATTTTTGAATGATGAGCACCATATGACGACCTCACCCTCTCATCCGGACCTCCGCGAAACCGCGCGTTTGATCCGTTGCCATTCCATCGCGTCCATTTATGTCGCGACCTCCGGCCATCCGGGCGGGGCGCTTTCTGCCGCCGATCTTCTGGCGTATCTGTACAGCGCTGAAATCGGCGATGAAGAACCGCGCGACGGCGATTTGACACGCAACCGCTTCATTTTGTCCAAGGGCCATGCCTGCCCGGCGCTCTATGCCGCTTTGGCTGTCAAAGGCCAGATTTCACCGACCGATCCGCTGCAACTGCGCAAATTGGGCTCAACCATGCAAGGCCATCCCCACGTCGGCGCATTGCCCCATGTGGAAACCAGCACCGGATCGCTCGGCCAGGGTTTTTCCGCCGCGCTCGGCATGGCGTTGGGCATCCGTCACCAAGGCGGCAGCGGCCGCGTCTACGTGATGCTCGGTGATGGTGAAATGCAAGAAGGCGAAGTTTGGGAAGCGGCTCAATGCGCAGCGCATTATAAACTCGACAAGCTCACCGCCATTCTCGATTACAACAAAATGCAAAGCGACGACTTGAACGAAAACATCATCGGCTTGGAACCGCTGGCCGACAAATGGCGCGCTTTTGGCTGGCATGTGGTTGAAATCGACGGCCACGACTTCGCCGCCATCGAGGCCGCGGTCGCCGAAGCCAAACGCACCACCGGCAAACCGACGTTGATCCTAGCCCACACGCTCAAGGGCAAAGGCGTGAGCTTCATGGAGAACTACCCCACCTGGCACGGCAGCGTGACCATGAGCTTGGACGACACCGAAAAATCCCTGATCGACTTGGGCGTAGCGCAAAGCGACGTGCCCGGCTGGCTCGACGGCACGATCCATGGGGGGCACACGCAATGAGCAACGCACCGCAACTGATCGGCAGCAGCGGCGATTCCCTGCGTGAAGCCTTCGGCAAAGCGCTCGTTGGCTTGGCTGACGAATTTCCCAATCTGGTGGTACTCGACGCCGACGTCGCGGGCGGCACCGGTGCGCATAACTTTCGCACCGCCCATGGTCACCGCTTCTACCAATTCGGCATCGCCGAACAAAACATGGTCGCGGCGGCCGGCGGCATGGCCGCGACGGGGTTGATCCCGGTGGTTACCACGTTCGCGGTGTTCGCCTTGCGCGCCCTGGAACAAGCGCGTCTGTCGGTGGCTTACGCCAACCGCAACGTCAAGATTGTCGCCTCGCATCCGGGCCTGGATGTCGGACCGGATGGTGCGTCGGCGCAATGCTTGGAAGACTTGGCCGCCTTTCGTGCCATTCCCAACATGACCGTGATCAGTCCCGCCGATCAAATCGAAACGGAGTTGGCGACCCGCGCCATGATCGAACACGTCGGTCCCGTCTACATGCGCACCGGGCGCAGCCCGACGCCGCGCATTTTCGGTTCTGAGCACACCTTTAAAATCGGCAAGGGGCAAATCGTGCGCGACGGCACCGACGTGACCATCGTCGCCTGCGGTGTTCAGGTTGCCCGCTCACTCGATGCCGCCACACTCTTGAACGGCGAAGGCATTTCGGCGCGGGTCGTCAACATGGCGACCATCAAGCCGCTGGATCACGACCTGCTGCAACGCTGCGCGATCGAAACCGGCTGCATGGTGACGGCGGAAGATCACAACATGTTCGGCGGACTTGGCGGTGCGGTGGCAGAATCGCTCGTCCAACGCAGCCCCTGCCCGGTTGAATTCATCGCCGTCAACGACCGCTTCGGCCAATCGGGCGAACCGGACGAACTGGTGCAACACTACAATCTCGGCATCACGCATATCGCCGATGCCGCACGTCGCGCGATCAAACGAAAGTAAGGACACGTCATGCTGCTTGCGGGTAAAATCGCCTTTGTCACCGGCGCCAGTCGCGGGATCGGTGCCGCCATCGCCAAAGGCTTGGCTGCTGCCGGTGCAGATGTGGCGTTGAGCTATCAAAGCAATGCCGACATGGCCCAAGCCGTGTGTGCAGACATCGCCGCCCAAGGACGCAAAGCCATCGCCGTTCAAGCCGATGTGCGCGACCGCGCCGCCATGCGCGCGGCCTATGACCAGGCGGAACGCGATCTCGGTGGCATCGACATCTTGGTCAACAATGCGGGCATCAACAATCCCACCGATTTCGATCAGATCACCGATGAAGACTGGGACGAAATCTTGGGCGTGAACCTCAAGGGTCCGTTCATCTGCGCACAAGAGGTCTTGGCGTTCCTCAAAAAACGCGGCGGCGGATCGATCGTCAACATCGGTTCCGTCAGCGGCCAATACGGTGGCCCGCGTACCGCGCATTACGCGGCGTCCAAGGCGGGCCTGATCTCTTTGGGGCAGGTGATCGCACGCTTCGGCGCACCTGACAACATTCGCTGCAACACCGTCGCGGCGGGCTTGATCGAATCCGAAATGGCCGCCGCCGGAATGCAATCCGCAGCGGTGCAAGAGGCTGCCAAAAACGTGGTGATGAAGCGCTTCGGCACACCCGATGAAGTCGCCGATGCGGTGGTGTATCTCGCATCCGACAAATCGTCATACATCACGGCGCAGACCATCAATGTCAACGGGGGGCTCTACTTTTGAGCCGCGCCTTGCTCATGGTTGGCGGCGGCGTGCAAGCCGTGCCCGGCATCCGCATGGCCAAGGACATGGGCCTGTTCGTCGCCGTCAGCGACCGCAATCCGAATGCGCCGGGTTTTGCCTACGCCGACGCCAAACTGATCGCCGACACCTACAGTGTCGAGCAAACCACGGCGGAGGCGGTCAAATTTCATCGTGAACAACGCTTGCTGGATGGCGTCATGTGCATGGCGACCGACGTGCCGCACACCGTTGCGGGCGTAGCGGAGGCCTTGGGTTTGCCGACCATCGGCAGCGCCACGGCGAACCTCGCCATCAACAAATTGGCGATGAAACAGAAGTTCCGAAACGACGGCGTCGCCATTCCGTGGTTTGACGAAGTGAGCGACGCGGCGCACCTTGCCGCCATCGTCGCGGAGCGCGGCCTGCCCTTGGTGATCAAACCCATCGACAGCCGCGGCTCGCGCGGGGTGTTGCGTTTGACCCAAGACATCGATCTGGATTGGGCCTTTGCCACATCGAAAGAACAATCGCCCACCGGGCGGGTGATGGCGGAAAGCTATATGAGCGGCCCACAGGTCAGCACCGAAAGCGTGGTGGTCGATGGCGTGGCCTACACTCCGGGTTTTTCGGACCGCAATTACGAACTGCTCGACACCTACGCGCCTTATATGATCGAGAACGGCGGCGACCTGCCGAGCTTTCTCGATGCCGAGGCCCAAGCCGCCATTTGCCGGGTGGTGCAAGACGCCGCCGACAGCCTGGGCGTGCGCAACGGCATCGTCAAAGGCGACATGGTCTATTCGGATGGCAAAGCCTACGTGATCGAACTGGCCGCGCGTTTGAGCGGCGGATTTTTCTGCACCCATGAAATCCCGCTCAACACCGGCGTCAGCACAGTCGAAGCCGCCATCAAGTTAGCCATGGGTGACCGCATCGACGTGCAAGACCTTAAACCCAAATTCCAACGTCCGGTGGTGCAGCGTTATTTGTTCGTGCCGCCGGGGCGCGTCACATCGGTCAGCGGCATTGAGCAAGCCGCCGATGTCAAGGGCGTGGAATTCGTCGATTGTTGGGTGAAGCCCGGCGATGAAATCATCCGCCCGATCCATTCCGGATGCACGGCTGCTGTTGTCATCGCGACCGGCGACACCCACGCGCAGGCCTTAAGCCGGACACAGCAGGCGCTGAACCATATTCAGGTAGTGACGGATACTTAATTTCTGCGCCCAATCACGTTGAACGGACGGATATCGAACGACATCGCCGGGCGCAACGAAACGATGATTTTACAACGGGGATATTGAACCTCACATGCCGGCCAATAAAAAACTTGCCATTGCCGTGCCGACCTACAACAGGGCGGACATTCTTGATTTCTTTTTGCAAACGTACGTCCCTGTGGTGCGCGAGCACGATATTGCCATCTACATTTCTAACAATGGCTCTTCCGACAATACGCTTGAGGTTGTTGAAAAGTGGCAACAGCAATACCCGTACATCGTGTGCTCAACGTTCGAGAAAACCGTCGACGTCGATGAAAACGTCCAGAAAGCCTTGAGCTTGTCTGAGGCCGAGTACACTTGGGTCACCGGCGACGGATTCGAGATTCCCCCAAAAACCCTCGATATGATTTTGGACATCCTGCCAGATGACGGTACGCATTATGACTTTATCGTCACCGACCTGGTCGGGCGCAAAAGAGAAGTCGAGGAAAAAGTATTTACCGACAAGACCGAAACGCTGGAAAAACTTGGGTGGATTATTTCATGTCTTGGCTGCACGATCTTTCACAGAAATGCGATTCAAAATGGACATTTTGAAAAATACCGATACACCGGATTTGGCCATGTCGGCGTTGTGTTCGATTACATCACCAAACCTGGGTTTCGATTATATTGGGCCCCGGATGCGATCATCGTATCCTTGAAATCGCCAGTTCGAAAACCGGGCTGGGGATCGTATTTTTTCGTCAATATCTTCGAAACATGGCCGAACGTGATCGCTTTGTTGCCAGACAGCTACAGTGACGCAAGTAAAACCATCGCACGGCGAGCGCTGCAACAGAAAACCGGAATCTTGAGATGGCGATACTTACTGGGTATCCGCGCACAAGGTATTTTAGACAGGGAATCCTATAAGAAGTACGGCGAAAAACTGCGCGAAGTGACGTCTGATTTGACAATGATGTATGTATGGATTTTGACCTTCATGCCAAAAGGCCTGTGTGCCGTAGCGATCAAGACAATCGAGTGGTTTCGCAGAAAGAATTATCAAATTCGCAAAGCGCTAAACCCCAATTTAATGAAATGAAAAGGCCGTATCCAGACTTTGTTAGGCGACGTTGAAGCTGCCCTTGATGGTATCTATCAGGTAATCCAACATCTCTTTCGTCAGGGCGGGCTGAACCCCGACCCAGAACGTATTGTTCATCACCAAATCGGTATTCTCCAGCGATCCGCTCACCCGGAAATTGCGCCCCGCCATATAGGGCTGACATGTAATGTTGCCGGCGAACAGCAATCGCGTACCGATCTTGCGCTCTTCGAGTTTTCGCAACAATTCGATGCGGCTGAGCGGCGCGCTATCGCGCAATGTGAGCGTGAAGCCAAACCAAGACGGGCTTGAGTTCGGCGTCGCTTCGGGCAAAATCAAAAACTCTTCACAGCATTTCAAGCCGGCGTACAGATAAGCGAAATTGGCTTTGCGCGCCGCGACGAAATCGTCGATCCGGTCCAATTGCGCGACACCGCATGCAGCCTGCATGTCGGTGATCTTCATATTGTATCCGGCGTGGCTGTATATGTATTTGTGATCATAGCCTTCGGGCATGTTGCCCAGCTGCCAGCAAAAACGTTTGCCGCAGGTGTTGTCGCGCCCCGGTGCGCAAAAGCAATCGCGGCCCCAGTCGCGAAACGATTCGATGATCGGCTTGAGCTTTCCGCTGTTGGTGTAAACGGCGCCGCCTTCGCCCATGGTGATATGGTGAGCGGGATAAAAGCTCAACGTCGCGACATCGCCGAATGTACCGACTAGGCGCGGCTTATCCGCCGCGATGATCTTGTCTCGATTGCGTTCCAATGGCGCACTTGGCGTGTATGTGGAGCCCAAGGCATCGCAGGTGTCCTCGATCACCCACAGGTCATGCTTGTGCGCAAGCCGCATCACGGTTTCAAGATCGAATGGATTGCCCAGGGTGTGCGCAAGCATGATGGCGCGGGTTTTGTCGCTGATCGCCGCCTCGATGGCCGTTGGGTCGATGTTGTAGGTGGGAATGTCGATATCGACGAACACCGGGACCAGTCCATACTGTAACAACGGATTGACGGTGGTCGGAAAGCCCGCCGCAACCGAGATCACCTCATCGCCCGGCTTCAATGCTTTGTCGCCAAGATTGGGCGATGTCAGCGCCGCCAAAGCCAACAAATTTGCCGACGACCCCGAATTGGTCGTCATCACGTGCTTTACACCCAAAAACTTGGCGAGGTTCGCTTCGAATTCTGCGTTGAAACGTCCTGTCGTCAGCCACGCATCAAGAGAAGCATCCACGAGATTTTTTAGCTCTTGCGCCCCCAACAACTTACCCGAAGGCGGGACCGCGGTCGCCCCGGGCTCGAAAGCCTTTTGCTTGAATTCCTCTGCGGCATACTCTTCGACCAAGGCCGCAATTTGAGCGCGGATTTGTTCTTTTTTCGGGGATGAATGCGTCATGGTGGCTGTTCTGGCTCCAAAACAAACGATCGTCAACGATGCGTCCGCAATTGCGAGATATGCGTAACACATGAGACGAACAAATTTTCTTACCTTAAGTGCTTAGATTTCATGAAATTTCAAGAAAAAGACGCCCTTTAGGTGGTAAAGTTTAGCAGTGCATTTACGATGGGTAAACGCACCCTGGCTCTGAGACGGAAAACGATGGAGGTCGCACGGAAATATAGCTATCCACAAGGACGCTCGAGTGGCAAAATCCTTGCCGTACAGGACATCAAAGCGGTTGGTTGGGTTTTGATGGAATGAACACCACACACCCCTGTCCCCCATCATTGATGGTCTTTATTAACTGTCCGATTGGTATTCCATGAAGCTGCATGAACTCTATGAACAGTATGCGTCCAAAGAATTGGATAAGCACAGCTACATCAGCGCCATGCATCAAAAGCATGCCATTCTTTTCGATTATTTCGAGTATATTAAAGATACAGATATTGAATCCATCACGATCGACAACTCAAAGATATTCGTGACGATGAAAGAGACAGGGATCAAACTGTATCTAGACCCCCATGACTCGCGCTTCATCCCCATCGAAATTCTCAATTTCAAATCCTTCGATCCGGTTGAGAGAGGCCTCATTTTCGATCTTGCGGGTAAAAGCAAAACGATATTTGACATCGGGGCAAATATCGGTTGGTACACCCTGAATTTCTGCAAGTTGGACACCGTCGAGCGGGTTCATTCGTTCGAACCCATTCCGCGCACGTTTGACTATCTGAGCCGCCATATTGCGTTCAATGCCTGCGACAAAGCCGTGCTCAATAACTTTGCCCTATCGAATGAAAATGGTGAGATCGAATTCTTTTGGAACATGAAAGAAACCGGCAGTTCATCGATGAAAAACATTCAAGAGCGCGAAGACTCCAATCTGGTCACTTGCCAACTGCGCACGCTCGACGACTATGTTCAAGAAACGGGAGCGCATATCGATATGATCAAGTGTGATGTCGAGGGCTCCGAATTGATGGTGTTTCAAGGCGGCCTCGCGACGATTGCGCGCGACAAACCCTATATTTTCACGGAAATGTTACGCAAATGGTCCGCCAAGTTCGGCTACCACCCCAACGATATCGTCAAGTTACTGGCCGACATCGGCTATCACTGTTTTGCTTATGTCGATCAGGCGTTAGAAAGAATCGAGAGTGTGACGGCCGAAACGGAGCCGACGAATTTTTTCTTTCTCCACCAAGACCAGCATCGCGACATTATCGAACAGAACCTGCGCGGCGGATAAACCCTGCCCTGCTCGATCCGGGCAATTCGTCAGCTGTCGTCCTTCTTGGAAAAGTATTCCGAGCGAAGTTTTTTCGCGTAGTTCAAATAATCGTCGTCAACGAGAGCGGCTTTATCCAGGCTGGAGATCTCGGCCTTATAGTGGCGATACAAGTCAGAAATTGAATCTCTATAGCTCATAAGCTCAAGACCACCACATTCATTCAACAATCTCGCATTGTCGCCGGAATATTCGATGCCGATTCCGTCGTTTAAAACGTGCACAGGACTTTGATAATCGCTGATTTCGTTGATGAGGTTTGCCACGGTGATGAGATCGATCGGGGCTGTCGGGGTGACGTTGTAAGAGCGATACGAGACATCGTTTTCAACGAAATACTTAACCACCTCGCAAAAATCGTCGACATATATGTAATCGTAATTCACATTTTGATTGATGACGATATCCAGGTGCAGCAAGTTTTTGCAGATTGCATTTGATATAAACTTGTACCTGTAGTCTTCGTGCTTTCCGAAAATCCCAAATATTCTTAACGTCACCATATTTTGATGCGTGCTGTTCTCGATATATTTTGAAATCACGTACTTGGAAAAGCTGTGCGGATCGTCCGGAACATGACTGTCGAAAAAGGTCTCCGGCATTTTTTTATGCCAATATTTTCGTGAATACTCTGACCCGCTGCCGAAGTTAATAAGCTTTGTCGAAGGTTTCATCTGGCGAACCAGATTGAAAAACATCCGCAGATTGTTTTCGCAAACGTCGTGGGGGTATTCCGTCCCGTTTCGCAGGGTAGTGGCGGAATGCACAATGACGCCAATCGGATTATCATTAAAATAAGACTGCACACTTTGCGCGCAGGTGAGGTCCAACTCCTGAAAGCCCGGATGTAAAACGTCGCAACCATCGCGTTGAAACTTCTCGACAAGATTTTTGCCGACAAATCCTTCTGCACCAGTAATGAGAATTTTCATCGAAGTCCTGAAATCAAAAAATTGGCGATAAATTGTGTCATGACGAGATTGGGGCAAACATAGCCTTTTTGTGGGCGAATACCAACCGACAGTAAACCTTGCGCCTTGACGCTGCCAACACAACATCGGAGGATCAACCAGCTGAGAAAACGCGTCCTCGACCAGAAGATTGAAGGGGTTGGGTATCCAATTTCATGAGAAACCGCATCATAGAAGATGATCTGTCATATATCGTCAATGCCGACTTACCGTGGCAGGAGCTCACTGGAAAAACCGTATTGATTTCAGGTGCCGCAGGGTTCTTGATTTCCTATGTCGTTCATCTTTTGCTTTTTCTCAATGAAAAGAACGACGCCAACATCAAGATCATTGGACTCGTGCGCGATGCCGAACGGGCCCGCGAAAAGTACGCCTCGGTGCCCCAAACGGAAAACCTCCTCTTCATCTCTCAAGATGTATGCGACGAAATTTCGATTGACGAAAAAATTGACTACATCATTCACGCTGCCAGCTACGCGACGCCAAAAGTTTTCAGGGACAATCCCGTCGGCACCATCCTGCCCAATGTTATTGGCACCAAAAATTTATTGGAGCTCGCCGTTAAAAACGATGTCGATGGCTTTTTATTTTTCAGCACTTCCGGGGTCTATGGGCATGTCGCGGACGAGGATTATCCCGTTCCCGAAACATGCTTTGGCGGATTGGATCCCATGGAACTTTCTTCTTGCTATCTGGAAAGCAAGCGGATGGGTGAAAATATGTGCGTCGCCTGGATGCACCAATACGGTGTCCCGATCAAAATTGTCCGGCCGGCAATAACTTACGGTCCTGGCCTCGATCTCGATGGCGGGCGGTCATTTGAAGATTTCATCGCATGCATCGTCCGCAAGCAAGACATCACACTTTATAGCGACGGCCGCGCCATTCGCAACTTCTGCTACATAGCGGATGCGACACTCGGCTTTTTCACGGTGTTGCTCAAAGGTGAAAACGGCCAAGCCTACAACGTCGCTACGGACCACGAAATCAGTATCAAAGATCTAGCGCAATACTTGGTCGATGACGTTTTTCCAGAGCGCAATCTTAAAGTCATATCAAAATTCGACACCTCCAAGGACTACCTCAGAACTCAATTTTCGCGCACAACTGTCGATATAAGCAAGATCCGTGCACTAGGCTGGACGCTATCGTTCCCTATTGCCCCGGGCTTTAAAAAAGTCGTGCAAAGCTTTGAAGATCATTGATGCCCAGCCTTTCAAAAACACATAACCATCTGTATTTTCAGTGTAATTATAAATTTTTGGCGTAGATGGTTCCGTTGACAGGTGTGAGCACATTCAATATCAATGAAAGCACAAATCGCATTAACTAAAATCTTACGCCCGTCACTTAGACTCGCTCCACAGAACTCACTCTTCAAAGCAGGATGCTATGAATAAAAACGAAAAAGATATGCTTGCGATCTTGCGCCAAGGCAAAGAAGAATATGGTTACCTTGGCGTCAAATCAGAGTTCGAAGCTGAAGGCACACGAGTCGATGAATTTCTACGCGTGTTGGAAATCACGCGTCGCGCGGACTTAAACGTGGGCTTAAAGATCGGCGGGTGCGAAGCCATTCGCGACCTGCTTGAAGCCAAGCAATTCGGCGTGGATTACATCATTGCCCCCATGGTCGAAACGCCTTACGCATTGAGAAAATATCTCGAGGCAGTTGAGCGAACCTATAGCCCCGAAGATTACGCCGATACAGATTTTCTTTTTAATATTGAGACGATCACCGCTTTCAACAATCTCGACGGTCTGATTGCCGTCGCAGCCCAGTCGGACATCAAGCCGGGTGTTGTATTCGGTCGCGTTGATTTTTCTATTTCCAACGACATGGGACGCGGCAAGATCAATACGGAATCGGTTCAGGAATATGTTCGCGTCGTTGCCCAAAAGTGCAAAGACAACGACCTGGATCTTGTCGTCGGCGGCGGCGTTTCCAACGAGGCCTTGCCTGGATTACAAAGCATCAAAGCCATCCGTCTGGATCGCTTTGAAACCCGCAAAATTATTTTCGACGCCAGCAAGCTTTCCGATGCAAAAATCGAAAAAGGCTTGTTGGCTGCCGTGCATTTCGAAATTTTGTGGCTTGAAAACAAGCGCGAATACTACAAAAACATTTCCACCGAAGACGAAACCCGCATCGAAATGCTGAAATCACGTTGGACATAACCTCCCAAGGTAACGCACGGACCAGCCACATTGCTCATGGATTCGATCTTATTCGACCTCGATGGCACCTTGGTCGATAGCGCCATAGAAACCCGTACCATCCTCAACGACATGCGTGCCGAGCGCGGGCTGGGACCGATAGAGGACAATCATTTCCGCCAATCGATCAGCTATGGCGCAGGAAGCCTCATCAAAAGCGCCTTGGCCCCGCGCGATGAAGACCTTCAACCGCTCATCGACGAGTTTCGAGCAAAATACAGAGCTCTCACCACGCCACGCAGCTCAATCTACCCCACTGTTGTCGAAACATTATCTGATTTGAAGGCCCGTGGTTTTAAGCTGGCTGTCTGCACGAACAAACCCCAAGGTTTGTGCGAAAAGGTGCTGAAAGACACGGCCCTGGAAAGCTTCTTTGAATGCGTCGTCGCCGGGGGCCCTTCGATCAAACCCAAACCGCACCCAGACGCTATCCATGTTGCGATTTCGAGTTTGGGCGCGGATGTATCATCGACCGTACTGATTGGCGACAGCACTACTGATCAACGCGCGGCGCAATCGGCAGGCATTCCCTTCATCTTTTTTGCCTCGGGCTACAATGATGGAGTTGTTGAAGATCAAGCCATGGCTTCAATTGGAGAAATGAGGGACTTGCTCACACTGGTGAAGACCAAGTCTCAACTCATTTAGCCGCACGTGCCGGTCATTCCAGCATATTTTCTTTCATTTCTTGTTCTGAAAGAAACGGCGACATGTCTTCAAGAGACGGGGATACGATGGTGCCGTCGGGCAGTTGCTTGGAAGCCAGCTTCGGAGCAAAGGGTTGGTTCTGATCGACCATGACCTCACAAATTGCGGGCCCCTCCGTCGCCATCGTTTTTGCGATTGCAGTCGCCATCTCTTCATGGGTGGCGCATTTAAAATAAGGCAACTCAAACGCAACACTGATCTTAGCGAAGTCCGGAAGGCTCACGCCAGATGACGGTCCAGCACCGACCTCAACGCCATTGAAGAAGTTGCGGTGGGTTTGAAATATCGATGAGTAGCCCTGATTGTTGATGATGAAGATTTTGATCGCCATCTTGTTGCCTGCGATGGTTTGCAGCTCTTGCAGGTTCATCATGATGCTACCGTCACCCGCAATGCACACAATCGGCCGTCCGCCGGAACCTTTATAGGCACCTATGGCGGCGGGCAGATCATAGCCCATGGACGCACTACCCGAATTTGTCCAAAGGCGTTGGTTCTGCTTCAAGTTCGCGACTTGAAACCCGATGACACACGCTGAACCGTTGGCCGCCACAATGACTTGGCCATCGTTGAGACGTTCGAATAAGCTTTCCATGAAGCAATAAGGATTGATCGTGTCGTTTTTCCAATATTCCGGCAAAACGACTGGAAACTTTTGGCGTCGGTCCTGGCACCATGCGAGCCACTGGGCGTGGGTGTATTTGTCCCCACCCTCGGCACGCTCGGCAAGAACCGGCAGGAGGTCGGTCAAATCAGCATGGATGACCAAGTCGCCCTTAACCGTCGGCTTTTGCATCTCCAACGTATCGACATCAACCCAAATTTTAAAGGCCCTTGCAGCGAACGTGGACCAGTTGTAGCTCACCTGTCGGATGTTCAATCGACTGCCCAAGACCAAAAGTACGTCTGCATTCTGAACCACGAAATTCCCAGCCCGGTCCCCGACGGTTCCCGGCCGCCCAACATACAAAGGATGATCGTTCCAAATGACATCATGGGCATTCCAACCGGTCACAACGGGGATACCCAACTTGTCGACAAGTTCTAGGAAGGCATCATGCCGACCGCTCAGACGCACGCCCCCCCCTGCAAAGATGACTGGCCGCTTCGCCCCGGACAATTTGGCCAAGATGTCGTCACAGGCTTGATCCAGGTCCGTGTCTTTCCACGGTTGCGTCAATTCATTCGGGTCAAACGCGATCAAACCGTCTGTTTCGATGAGTGCACCCTGCACATCGATGGGTATGTCCAGCCAACAGGGACCCGGCCGCCCGCTGACCGCCAGAAAATATGCTTTTTCGAGGTGATAACGGATCGATCCGGGATCGGTGACCATTTCGCAGTATTTGGTCATCGGCGTGGCGATCGGCTGGATGTCGACTTCCTGGTCGCCGTATTGGCGCAACGCCAACCCCGTGCTGCGAACGGTGGTTTGGTATTTTACCTGTCCGGATATGACCAGCATACCGATCGAGTCCGTCCACGCACCGTAAACGCCGTTCAGGGCATTGATGCTTCCAGGCCCGGATGTCACATTAACCAAGGCGGGGCGATTTGTCAGCCGACAATAGGATTCCGCCGCCATGGCGCAGGCTTGCTCATGATGATTGAATATGCACTCGAGCTCGTCATGGGTGCCTAACGACTGATTGAGATGCATGGCACCGCCGCCGGTAACCATGAAGACATGTTCTATGCCAAGCTCCACCACTTTTTGGGCAACGTAATCGGAAAGTTTCATTCTCATTTGAGGCTACTCGTCCTTCTGATCTGATAGCTTCTGCACTCAAATCTATCGGGTCTAGTTATCAACCGCGACCAATTCGTTTCCTTTGAGGATATAAGCTTCCAACTTGCGATCAAATCCTCGCACAGTCTTGAGCACCTCTTGCGGATAAAGTCCCGGAACCATGATGATGACGGCATCGACATCCGATGCCTCCAATTCCCCAGGTGAAACGATCTTGTTGAACGTCACCGGGCTGTACTTGCCTTGCTTGAAATCTGCGGAATCGACAATGAACGCAATTTCGGTGAGGCGGCTGATCGCGAGCAACGCCAAGGTGCGATGCCCTGCCCCCCAAACCGCGATTTTTTTGCCGTCACGCTTATAGCGATCGACCAGTTCGAATAACTCGGTGGCAAGCTTATCCACCTCCGCCACATAGGGCGACAAGTCTAAATTGCGGCGTTTGCGCACGATGATTTCAATGTCGTTGTCGTTGTTGATGGTTTGGCAGCTCAGCACCTCAAACCCGTTCATCTCGAAAGCCAACGACAAGGTGCTTTTGGTGAAATACACCAGATGATCGGCGACGAATTCGTACAGACACTTCGACGCCAATAAGTATTCCAAGTTGGGAACCGTGACGTAACCAATGGCGTCGGGCGTCGTGACGCGATAAATCGACTGAATGAACGCTTTGGTGTCCGGTTGATGCTCAAGATAGTTATACGAGAAAAAGACATCCGCCTTGCTGACGGGAACGAAATCATCGATGTAGCCACGATGCATGTTGCGGCCGTGTTTGAGCGCATGTTCAACGGATTGGGGCGCATACTCCAGTCCCGTGGGGTCGAGTCCTGCCTCAACCATCACATCGAGCATCTCACCTTTTGCACTACCTATTTCCAGTGCTTTTTTGCCCTTCAAATCAAACCGGTCGACAAAAGCGTTCATTTCTTTCAATCGCGTTTGCTTGGCATGCGGGGACAACACCGCCGCAGTAATGACTTCTTTGAAATAGTCCACCGGGTCGATTTTCAATTGCACAAGTCCGCACGATGGACATTGAAAAACGTCCAACACGATGCCGGTATCTTCGGCGAACTCATCCTCTCGCGGATAAAATTGAGCCGCCTTGGGAAAGGGTTGCATGTTGATGATCGGCGGCGCGTTCAGCGGCGACGAACACAGGCGACACGGTCGGGAATCTTGTTGATTCGTCATCGTCTCATCACGTCCACTTATTGGTCGGAAGAAGTTTTTGTAGAGGCAACAGCTTTCCAGCCGCCTTGATTGAACCCCATGTTATAGGCGGGCAACCCATAGCCCATGCACTTCGCACAGATTTCCGCCTCATCTTTGCTTTTGTTGATTTCAACCAACGAACTATCGAGAAAATTGTCTGCGACGATTGTGCCCTCTCTGTTGAAAACGACACAGCACACCGGAACCTTCAAATCCCAATTGATGTTCATTTGGTTGTCTTTGAAGGGGCAGGTGTTTGCACGAAAGTCTTTTGTAACTTCCAGTCCTTCATCGATATTGACCAAGAGAATATCTTCGAGCGCTTTGGTTTGGGGATCTTCTATACCGTCACAGTGATCCAGGCACCGTTCCAGCGGCATGACAAGCGCGTAAGTGGCGGACAACGTAAAGCCCAGTTCATCACAAAGCTCCTTCATCTTGTTCAGGTTTTTGTGATTGTTATTTGTGTAGAGGTGGTAGTTTACGTCGACGAATGTGCCTGCATTGTATTTGTCGATGTAATGCTTCACACGATACAAATTCGATTTCACCAAATTGATATCGCCGCCCGTATGGGTCAGATCGTAAACGTCGGGATAGTATCCGGAGATGGAGACTTTCAAGTACTCCGGCCGGGCCTGAATGACATCCCGAATTTGATCCGCCGATTTAATGGATAGGTTGCTCGATACGGCGGCAGCGATGCCGTTCTTGTGCAGATGCTTGATGATCTTAGGCAAGTCGGGATGCAAAAACGGCTCGCCCCAACTGTACAAGCTGACATGGGTGACGACTTCAACCTCGCTCTTGATTTTGTCCAAGACCAGTTTGAAATTATCAAACGACATCATCCCCCGGGGATACTTTTCTCCGTCTATGCTATGTGCGCAAGACGGGCACACCAGATTGCAGGTCCCGACAATGTCGATGGTATAAAATGAATCGCAATAGTCGGAATACAGGACGAAATCTTCACCTGAAAAATTCATGCCCTGCAACGCCTTGATGATCTCGTCTTCTTTGATCGAAACCGCGATCACAATTGCCAAGCCGGGATGTCCACGCTGCAGATCCTTCAGCGCGTCTGGATGCCGAACAGGTATGCCATTGATCGTTTTGCCATCAAACGCCGGATCTGAGTCGACGAAGCTGACGACATTCAAGTCATGTGATTTTGAGAAGCGCAGAAAGCCCATCCCCGTCATCCGCGCTCCCCAAATGGCGATGGGGCGAGCATTTAGCGCGTCGAGCAGGCTGTTTTTTGACTTCGCCATGTCGGATTACTCGGCCTCTCTGAGCTTGGCGCAGTATTCCTCGAGATCGGGATGGTTTGCGTACCACTGGTAAAGTTCCCGCACGGAATCCTTGATATCGGTAAAAGAAAAATCACCGAATTCTGCCCTGAATCGGGCGTTGTCTGCGGAGTATTCTGGCTTTTGCCCCTCTTCTTTGACGGTCACGGTTTCATCGTGGGGAAGAACCTCGCAAATTACATTGGCGATCTCCAGCAACCCCAAAGGCTGGGCGGTGCAAATATTGTAATTTCTATACTTGGTCTCTTTGGTGAAAAACATCTCGAGGATCTTGATGAAATCCTGCACGTAGATGAAATCGAATTTCATGTCTTGATTGATCGTCACGCCCAAGCCGGCGAGTGATTTACAGATGTTGTTCGAGATAAACCGTCGTGTGTAATCTTCGTACTTTCCAAAGATGCCCAGAACCCTCAAGTTCACGATGTTACGGGGCTTCTTCTCGATGTCATTGGACATGACATACTTCGACAGACCGTAGGTATCGCACGGCACGTGGTGGCCAAAATAGTCTTCGGTCATCATCGGATAATAATGGCGCATATCGTATTCCGCGCCCGATCCGATGGTGATCATCTTTCCGAAGTGATCCGAGCAGCGCTCGACATTGAAATACATCTGCAAATTATCGGACAGAGATTGAATGTTTACAGCGCTGAAAACGACAACATCCGGGCAATGTTCCTTGATATATGCCTCGACGCCTTCGGTGTCCAACAGGTTGAGCTCTTGTCGTTTTGGCGATAGGACGACATAGTCTTTCGGCTCCAGATACTCGACGATGTTACGTCCGATAAAACCGTTTGAGCCTAAAACCAAAATTTTCATATTCGCCATCTTATTCAGTTACCCAAGGGTTGTTTTCCAGCGTTTCGTCATCGGGCACGCCCATCTTTTTCAATACGTCCGCCTTGTACGGGTCGAGGTCTTCGTCGACACAGACCATCGGGGCCGAACAATTGTTGCAGAAATTGATCTTGTGACGCGCGTCTTTCAGCATCGCCACGCGCAATTGACGAAGGGCATCACCTTCCCAGATTTCCTTAGCACTTTGCGTGTTGACGTTGCCGATCACGACTTTGCGCGGCCAATCCAAGGTACAGGGGCTAGTCGTGCCATCGCAGTTAAAATGCAGATACATAAAGACGAAGGGACATATTTCTTTGTATTTTTTTATTTTTTGATCGTACATCCCCGTTTCGTCGACTTCATTTTGCTTGTCTGCCTGGGTCTCGGCCCACTGCGGGACAATTTTTTCGATGTAGATTTCGTCGCAAATATTTCCGAACGTCGCGTAAAAATATTCACGTTCCTGTTCACTGAGAACATGAATGCGATGATCGTCCTTATCCAGCGAGCTGGTTCGGTCGGCTATTTTTATGTACATCTTGCAATCGCCCCGCACGCTGTACAAATGAGCGATGTTATTGATCAACTCATCCATGTCCTGACGCACGCCAGCGACCTGCATGTAGCGTTCGGATGTCAGGCCTTCCAAGGATATGTTGATCCGCTGCAGACCTGCGTCGGCGATGGCTTTGTTTAATTCAGGTGTAAGCTTGGAAGCGTTGGTGAACAGCTCAATCGTTTCGGCGACGCCTTTGTTACGGGCGTATGCGATCATCTCCGGAAGATCCGGATGCATTGTTGGCTCTCCGTGATTACCAATTTTGATTTTCTTCAATTTGTCATCGAATTCGCCAAGATCGTCGACGATCTTTTTGAACAAATCCACCGGCATCATACCTCTTTTGAGGTTCGCCTGTTTCATCGCCGCATTGTCGGCTTGAAAACAAAAGCTGCATTTGAAGTTACACAGGCTGGACACATCGATATGAGCCGAAAACGGCGTTTTCAAGGGAACCTGATCCTCAAGCCGCACTTTGGGGGCGGAGTAGATTCTAGGCTGAACAACCGCCGCCATGTCTGTATCACTCATAAATTCATCCTATTTTCGGTTCCGAGCTTTAAGGCTTCGACGCGTCACAGAGAATCTATCCCATATCCACCCGGCTCGTCACCTGCTTGGCGCAATCAATTGCACAGTGTTTTCAGGACGACTGAAACGACGACCTTATCGAACGACAAATCCACCTTGATAAGCTTCACCAAAGTTCCCAATTAATGAAGGAAAAACCAGCAGCAAAACCCCATAATTCATGAGGTCATTCAAGGAATAGAAGCGCCCTTGCCTCGCCGTTCTCTGCTGTTACACTTGACTGTCTGAAAAGTGCTACTCACCCTTGTGAAGGTGATTATCAGAAAGATAAACGAACCTGCATCAGAATTTTGCAATCCGAGTCTTAAGGGTCTTAGACATGACAAAAATACTTTTCATCATCCCCCCTCATATTCCTTTTGACGATTTTCTCGCGCCCCGCAGCACCTCTAAACAGGTCAGAAAAAAAGACGGCAAATTATACGGCAGTTTGGTGACCGACATGCCGTTGGGGGCTTTATCCTTAAGCGCTTACATCAAGCAGTATTGCAAAACCGATGTTGAAACCGAACTGCTCGATTTCAACATCGAACTCAACGACATCGATACGTTCTCGCATGCTTCGCCCATGGAGTATTATGAAGAATATCTGCGCAATCAGCTGGCGGTCGAACCCGATATCATTGCCCTTTCCGCGCTCTTTTCGTCATCGTATTTCAACATCCTCGACATCGCGGCATGCTGTCGCAAAGTCTTCCCCGATGCACTCATGCTCGCCGGCGGCAGCGTTCCCACAAGCATGTATGCGTATCTGTTTAACGCCACCGATGACTTTGATGCCGTGTGCTACGGCGAAGGTGAATTGCCTTTTGCCAAACTGATCGATGCCGAAGACCGTTACGCTTTGTTGGACAAGCATTCCAGTTGGATTACGCGTAAAAAAATCGACGAGAATGCCATTTTTGGACATGAGTTCATCGAAGATTTGGATGAAATTCCGTTTTACGACTATGACATTTGTAAAATGGAAAAATACGGCGCCAACCCTGCGATCATGGCCTATGGCTCGATCAAGGATAAAGTCGACAACTTCCATATTATGACGTCGCGCGGTTGCCCATTCCGCTGCACGTTCTGCGCTTCACATAAGGTACACGGCCGGTCCATGCGCTATTACAGCATGCCCCGGGTCAAAGATGATCTTCTACGCCTGAGGGATCAGTATGGCGCCAAAATCTTCGTCTTTCAGGACGATCACTTCATGGCCGACACGGAACGCGCCAAAGAAATTGCCCGTTATGTCGCCGACCTCGGCGTCAAGGCTGTGTTCCAGAACGGCCTGACCCTGTACGCCCTGGACAAAGACATGCTTAAGGTTCTCAAAAGCGCCGGTGCAGACCAACTGGTTCTGCCCGTGGAATCGGGAAGCGCACGAGTTTTGAAAGAAATCATGCGCAAACCATTGAAGCTTTCCATCGCCGAACGGGTTGCTGACGATTGCCGTGAACTTGGCATCTATACCAACGTCAATATTCTCATCGGCATGCCTGGCGAAACAAAAAAAGACATCGAAGATTCCCGCCAGTTTCTCAGAAAACTCAACGCCAACTGGAAAATCATCGTTGTGGCCACGCCGCTGGTGGGTGCGGAAATGCACGACATTTGCGTTGAAAAAAATTACATCAACGCTGCCGACATCGGTTGCGATTTCCGAAAGGCCGTGGTCGAAACCGAAGACTTCACTGCGCAGTACATCCAAGAAATTTCCTACGACATTAACTTGGATGTGAACTTCATCCACAACATTGATTTCAAACTCGGTGAGTATGAACTGGCCCTCAAAGGTTTTGAAACCGCGATCCGTGCTAAAGACGATCACGGCCTAGCATATCATTACGCCAGCATGTGCTATGAGCAGCTTGGCGATCTTGAGAAAGCCAAAAAATATCAGCAAGTTGCCATTCATGCGTACGAAAACGACCCGGTGTGGAAAAATGCCTTCGATAAGTTCAACATTTCCCCATACAACCATGACCTAAACACCCACCTCCAGGTTTGGCTGGAACCAGAAAAAGCCTCTGTCGCATAGCCGTAGAGCGTGGGCGCATCGTCATTTCACACATAAATACTTGGGAGCGAGATCATATGCCCGATCTCCAAAACGCAATCCATGTCATAGACGCACATATTACCGATCCCCATCAGGGATTGGGCGAAGATGTATTTCAATTGGTCAGTCGTTTGACCCCTATGGTTAACGTCGATTTGCTTGTCAAAAATGAACGCGGTGAGATTTTGCTGACCTGGAGATCCGATGAATTCTACGGCCCCGGCTGGCACATTCCAGGTGGCATCGTTCGTTTCAAAGAAACGTTTCACGACAGAATACATGCCGTGTCACATGCTGAACTGCACGCTACCGTCGAGCACGACGAGATGCCGTGCCTCGTGACGCAATGTATCAATCCGACACGACAGACGCGTGGTCATTTTATTTCCCACTTGTTTGCATGCAGACTAACGTCACCTCTCAAAGATACACTGAAATATGACCCTCAATCCCCCACCAACGGGCAGTGGGCTTGGCATACAACCCTCCCTGATAATTTCATATCCGAACAAAGAGGCATATATGGCCCTCTGTTTCCTGCTTAATCGGAGTTCCGATCGTTTGTATATGACTGCAAGGCACATTCAAGACGTTGAGAAGGCGCCACCACCAAAAACTACACAAGAAAAATAAATATTACCGAAGTCACTGATCTGATATAGTCGGGGGAGTATGTCAGTTCTGTAGAATGCAGATCGAAACGCCTGAAGAATATTAGGTAAAAGGCACACGATATGAATGTTTTGCTGTGGAAACCCGGTGTCTACGACAGCACCAGGGGAGAATTGCCAACCATCGGCCTCGCCATTTTGGCGACCACCATCATCGACGCCGGTCACCACGTCACCATCGCGGACCACCATTTCAACCCGCCTGCCGTTGGCGAGGAAGAAACTGCGTTCATTGATCTGCTCAAAGAAACCAAACCCGACCTGCTGGGCATTTCCGCTGTGTCCCACGAATGGGCCATGCCGCGCGTTCAGGCCGCCATCAACACCGCACATGAGATGGGCATTCCGATTTGGGTCGGCGGACCACATGCGATCGCCTTTTGGGATATTCTCGAACAAGACGAGCGCATCACCAAGGTCGTGATTGGCGAAGCCGACGGACGCTTCCAAGACATCCTCGACAGCGAAGAAAAGGTCTTGCGTCTCGGCCGCAGCGAAGTGTTCAACGAACCAACTTTTTCCGCCATGATCAACAGTGAAAACCTGGTCGATTATCCGTTGTTCGTGTCGCGCGGCTGTCATTATAACTGCACGTTCTGCGCCGCCACCAAGGTTTTTGGCAGCCGCTGGCGCGGCCGCTCGCTGGACACGGCATTTTGGGACGAACTGGACCGCATCGCGGTGAACCATCCCAAATGCAAGATGATCTCGATCATCGACGATGCCTTCACCCAAGACCTGGAACACGCCAAGGACTTCCTCAAGGAATATCTGCGTCGCGGCTATCCCTATCAGGTCAGCGTCTTCAATGTACGCGCCGATTACATCGATGAAGAATTTCTCGACCTACTCAAACAAACCGGCGTCGAAACTCTGGCGGTGGGCATTGAATCGGGCGACCCGGAAGTGTTCCGAAAATTACGCAAGGGTGAAAAGCTCGACACCATCGCCACCGCCATCCGCATGATCCAAAAGGCCGGCATCACGCCGTGGATGAACATGGTCATCGGCCTGCCCGGCGACACCATCGAAGCGCACCGTCGCTCCATCGAATGGGTGTTGCAGTTCGATCAGCCGCGGATCGTGCAGTGGCTGATCTTCACGCCGTTTCGCGGTACGCCCGCATACGACTACTTCGTCGAACGGGGCGAAATCGAAGACGGGTATATTCCAAACTTCCAAGGCCGCTATGAAAAACTACCCGACGACGGCATGTTCGATTCCGCCGAGTTCTCTCGCGAGGAAAAGAGCCTCGCCCAGCTCGAAGCGTTCTTGCGCTGTCGCGTGCCGATTTTGATCTTGAGCGACGAACGGGTCCGTGAACTGTGCAAAAAGCATGGCATGTGGGAGTTGTACGAAGAGTGGCGCGCCACCGCCCCGATTAAGGAATTCCTGGAAAAGACGGTGCCCAACAAAATCGCCAAGGGCCAAGAAAGCATGAACGAAGAAGAATATCACGATCTGCTGGCCCAATTTAAGGAAGGCGAGATTGGGGTCGAGTTCAAAAACGACAACGAACTGCCGACCGACCATTTCGTCTATAAAGGCGCCAATCCATAGACCTCAACCGATAAAGACGACTGATCATGACGTATGTAATTTGTGAGCCTTGCGTCAAGTGCAAGTACGGCGATTGTGTCGAAGTCTGCCCCGTGGACTGCATCTACGAAGGCGACGATATGCTGTATATCAACCCTGACGAATGCATCGACTGCGACGCCTGCGTGCGCGCCTGTCCAGCCGAAGCGATCTTTATCGATGACGAAGTGCCCGAGCAGTGGGCCGCCTATATTCAGATCAACGCCGATTTCGCATATGATGGGAAATCCCCGGTGACGTCAAAAGACGATGTCGTAAAAGGCGAAAATTGGGATGCGGAAACCGCGGCAAAGGCTCCGCAATAAGCGCAATTTTCACAGTCGTCGGAAAGAAGGCAATACGCAGCACGTATGGATAAGGAGTTTTACGTCGAGGGCCTGATGGACCTCACCCCGTACCGCTTGGTACGCGGTGAACTGGATGAGCGCTGGGATCGATTTGCCGCGACCTCACCGCAAGGATCTATTTTTTCCCGCACCGCTTTTCTCTCAGCACTCGATGAACACCTGGCGCTCTGGTATTGCCTTAAGAACGAAGAGACGGTTGGCGCCGTAGTGCTGCACGAAAGCGCCGATGGCCGCCATGGCCTGCGCCCGCCCGGCGTGATCTACAATGGCATCATGTTCGCCGAACCCCGCGCACAACAAGGCCCTGCCCAAGTGCTGTCGGAACAGTTCCGCATCATATCCGCCATGGTCCGCGACCTAACCAAAACCTATAAGCGTCTCGATCTATTTTGCGCGCCGGGCTTCACCGATATACGGCCGTTCTTGTGGCATAACTACGCCGGCGACGGTCTACATTTCAGCACCCAGGTACGATACACCAGCCTCCTCGACATTCACGATGCGAACGCGCCATTGGGCGCCAACCCGGTTTACGAGCGCGCCAACAAATCGCGCCGCCAAGAAATTCGTTACGCCATCAAACACGGTGTAGAGGTCGATGACAGCTTGGATATCGACCGCTTTGAAAACCTCTACCGCAAAACTTTTGAGCGCCAAAACCAAGTCGTCGACGAACCTGACCTGGCGCGCCTGTCGGCACTTATCCAATCGCTCGCGAACGCCGACATGGCGCGCATGTTCGTCGCCCGATTAGCCGACGGCACGGTGGGCAACATCGCGGTGTTCGGAATCGACGGTGCGCGCGCGTATTATCTCTACGGCGCCAACGCCGCCGAAGGACGCGACAATCACGGCGGAACCTATGTGCTGTGGCGCGCTTTTCAGATGCTCAATGAAGCTGGCGTGAACGAGGTTGATCTGGAGGGCGTCAACAGTCCCAAACGCGGTTATTTCAAATTAAGTTTCGGTGGCGCATTGTGCCCGTACTACAATCTCACCTACCCCGCAACCTCTTGACCTGACTGCACGGAACCGCGCGACATGAGCTTCAACGAACGATGGGAAAAGGATATCTATGCCGAGGGCTTGCAGCTCAATCACTATCCTCACCACACCGTGGTTTCCCATGTCATGCGCTTTGGCGCAGGAAGCCCGGACAAGTCCCTGATCAAGGTGCTCGACATCGGATGCGGCGCCGGCAACAACTTGGTGTTCATCGCCAGCGCGGGGTTCCAGGCGTTTGGCATCGACGGTTCGGCCAGTGCGGTGGCATTCGCCAAACGACGCCTCGAACGCGAACATTTGAGCGCCGACGCCCGGGTTGGTGACTTCGCCAACTTACCGTGGCCCGATAACTTTTTCGATCTGGTCATCGACCGCTGCGCACTGAGCCACAATCGCCGCGCCACCATCGAAGCGACCCTTGATGAAATCAAGCGCACCTTGAAGCCTTGTGGCGAGCTGTACTCCGAGCTGTGGAGCGACGCGCATTTCGAAAAAAACTACGGCACCCCCCTTGGCGATGGGTCTTGCGAAGTCTTTAGCGAAGGCACCTTCAAGCCCATCGGTACGACCTTCTTCGCCAGCCTCCGAGACATCGACGACTTGTTCGCCAGCCGCTTCACCATCACGACCAAAAACCACATGACGTGCGAGCATATGATCGAACAGCGCACCTCGGCGTCGTGGGCCGTGACATGCCGCAAGCCGGTGGAGGACTGAGCCATGACCTCATCTCGTGGCGACGACATGTACGCATGGATCCGCGACCTCATGCCGCTCAACCGATCCATCACCGGAGATGGCGTGCGTCAAACCTTGAGATATCTTCAAGACCGCCTACCAGATCTCGAGATTTACGAAGTCCCGTCCGGAACGCCCGCGTTCGATTGGGTCGTGCCCGATGAATGGAACGTGCGCGAGGCTTATCTCGAAGACGAAACCGGGCACCGCTTTGCCGACTTTTCCCGCCACAATCTTCACCTGGTGGGATATTCGGAACCGGTCGATCAATGGCTGACGTTGGAAGAGTTGCAACCGCATCTCTATTCCTTGGCGGACAAGCCCGACGCGATTCCCTATGTCACCAGCTACTATCAGCGCGGCTGGGGATTTTGCCTGTCCCATGCTGAGCGACAAAAGATGAAGCCGGGCCGGTATCGTGCCTACATTGACGCGACCCTCAAACCGGGCCATCTCACCTACGGCGACGTGGTGATTGCCGGCGAAAGCAATCGTGAAGTTCTGCTATCGACCTATATGTGTCACCCGTCCATGGCCAACAATGAATTGTCCGGCCCGGCGGTGGTGACGGCGCTGGGACGTTGGCTGCAAGAGGCGGATCGAAAATTCACCTATCGACTGGTGTTCGTTCCTGAGACCATCGGCTCCATCACCTATTTGAGCCGCAACCTGGAAATCATGAAAACCAACACCGTGGCAGGATTTCAAGTCACATGCGTCGGCGACGACCGCGCCTATTCCTACTTGGAATCGCGCCTTGGCAACACCTATGCGGACCGTATTTTGCGCCACGTCCTCCATCACCATGCCGGCGCGTACGACAGTTATGATTTCACCAATCGCGGCAGCGACGAACGCCAGTATTGCAGCCCCGGCGTGGACCTGCCGGTGGCGACATTTTGCCGATCTAAGTTTGGGACCTATCCCGAATACCACACCTCACTCGACGATTTAAGCGTGGTGTCCGCCGAGGGCCTTCAAGGAGCATTCGACGTCTTGAAACAATGCATCGAAGCCATCGAGGTCAACGCCCGTTATCAGGCTACGATTCCGTGCGAACCGCGCTTTGGCAAACATGGACTGTATCCGAACGTAGATACCGTTGGTTCCGGCATCGACATTCGCCCGCTGCGCGATCTCTATGCCTATTCCGACGGCGATCATGATGTTTTGGACATTGCCGAGCGCATGGGCCGGCCGATCAGCGACTATTTTGCGGTGCTCAACAGTCTGTTGAACGTTGGCCTGATCAAGCCTTGTGTTGGATGAGAGTTTTGGACTTACGCCACGTTTGACGTGCCCGACAACGCCGTCATCGCAAACATGTATTCGTTGCGTCCCGGCATCGGCAAATAAGGCCCCAATTTGGCGGTATCATCGATTTCACGAGCGGATAGCGCAACCCGACAAAAGAACAAATCGTCGACCGCCTTACACGTGACCAACGCAGGCATCGCCGCGACATCCCTGGGGCATTCCAGAAGGACTTGGTTCGTGGCATCGCCGATAATCAGACGCCCTTGCGTCATCCCCGTCGCTGCGCGCGCCGACACCAAAAACGATGGCGCGCGCATGTGGTCGATATCTTGTTCTGCAAGCGAATAGCGTTCCATGTCCGGGCCGCCGTTGTGAACCGCATAAAACAGACTGGAGCGGTCAAAACAAGCCGGGTTGAGGGTTATGTTGGCGAACCGCACCGAACCTTGAACGCCTTCGATCCAATCGACGCGGTATCGCACCTCCACCCTGGGCTCATGGGCAAAGAACCTGACACGCTTAAACAAGGGGCCGGCCAAGGTCGATACATGCGCCTCGACATCAATGAAACGATTGTCGGGATCTAGGAAAATCGTCGGCTCGACCTTTTCCAAATCGGTCACCTGCGGGCGGCCGATAATTTGTGCAATCAGGTGGCCTGAGTAGAAATCCGCACCCCAATTGATGTCGAAGAAATATCCATGTGGCAGCGTGCGCAAAAAACTTTGCTCGTTGCCTGCCACCCAAAATCCTTCGATGGCAAGACCGCGCATCAAACGCAGCCGTAGCGTTCCGCTTGGCGCGCAGACGGTCAAATAGCGCCTGTCTTGCTCTAGGCGGAAAACCGACTGGTCATTTTTACGCACACGCAAGACATCTTCAGTGCGTTTGAATACGGCGCTGCGTTCACCGAAGGCGCCAAAATCCGCCAACTCGGAAATGTAGTCACGCCAACGTGTTTCGGTGATGTGGGTACGATAATCGCTGCTCCACAGCCGACACAAATTCCGCCACTGCTGGTCCGTGGTGTTTTCATCGCTGCTCAATCGATTAAAGGCTCGCCAACACGCGGTGTTGGCCCACACGTCGTCTCGACCCGTCGCGGCCCATCGTAAGATATTGTATTTCGGTTGCTTTTTGACTGGAATCGGGTCGTCAGGACTTTCCAGAGACAGAAGGTTCCCTTCAAGGCCCTGGTTTTTAAGGGACAGAACTACGCTGGGATGGACGAATTCAAAATGACCGGTGGCCGACATTTGGTCGAGCAAGTCGCGCATGCGATGCCATTCGTTTTCGGTTTCGATGGCCGGCTCGGTGGCGAAGCGTCCCGGACGGTAATCGAAAATTTCGGCATCGTTTCCGTAAAGAGGAAATGCGATCACGGCATCGTCGCGATCGACCATCAGGTATTCGAACATATCTTCGATATCGATTTCGCCGTGGACATAGCGCTGAAAGCGCTGAAACGGGATCGAGTCCACCCAAATCAACGGGATGCTCTGCCCGTTCACACCCAACGCACGTTGCGGATAGTATCGCCAGCTTGACGACCATTCCTTACTGTGTTGGCTGTGTGGATTTGCCCAGTCCATGATGATGGCCTTATAGCCCGCATCAAGATACGTCTGCACGAGACTGGGGGAAAATGCCTGTTCGTTGATCAGCCCCAAAGCAGGTTCGACGCCGAGCAATTCTTTATAGACCGCGTTACCCGCACGTAAATTCTGAACGTTCACTTCGTGCGGCACCAATGGGCCGATTAATTGCGCGTAACCGCTGCCGACGAATTCGCACTTTCCTTTCTGTACCAACCGCTTCAATTCCTCAATCCACAGGGGATCGATCTCGCTGATATGTTCCAACGTCAAGCCGGTGGCCTCGACGGCTAAGGGATAGCCGTCCTTGATCAGTTGCAGCAAAGGCCAGTAACAACGTTCCAGGACAACCGGGCGATCGTTTTCCTCGATCGAGGAAAACGACATGTTGAGATGAAAAATAGAATACGTTTTGATGTTCTTATTCATACTTTTCCAGCCACAGCGCAGCTTTAAACATTCACCCGCTATTATCTTGGAACAACTCGCACATCCACTTTATGGACTTTATCGAATGCCTTGAAGTCTGGTTACAAAAAAACCCCGCTGAAAAACCAGCGGGGTTTCATTGTGAAGTTGAATTCAGACCTAAGTCTATTCAAAACTGTCCGATTAACGGAACAGACCCAAGACGGACTGTTCGGCCTGACCAGCGAACGACAGAGATTGGATACCCAATTGCTGGCGAGTCTGGAGAGCCAGAAGGTTCGCACCTTCTTCGTTGATATCGGCCAAGGTCAGCTTGGAACCACCTTCTTCAAGCGTGTTCACATAGGACTGCGTGAAGTCGAGGCGGGTCTGCAGCAAAGCAACGTTGGAACCAAGGCTGGAAGTCTTGGAACGCAGCGTCGTCAGAGCGTCGTTCAACTTGGTGATCTGCGTATCGACACTGGTGCTGTTGCTTGCGGCAACATACTGTTTCGCAGTAACAGCCGCAATCGCCACACCCGCCGAAGCATCGGCCAAATCAACCGTCAAGGTTGTGCCGCTAAGGGTGTTCACCGTGTTGCTGGTGGCGATGGTCAAGGTATAAGTCGTACCGTTCACCAACGAGATACTGGCCGAACCCGCAGTCAATGCACCGATCGACAACGAAACGGTGCCGTAGGTGAAGGTCTGCGCCGAAGACGCCGTGGTAAGTGTAACGTCGCTACCGACATAGGTGATGGACACAGTGTCGCCGTTCGACAACGTGCTGGCGGCGGAAACGGCATCGTAGCTGAAGTTGAGCGTGTTGGCCGCAGTGCTGATCGCGGTCACATCGGTAACATTCAAACCGGAGGAGGTTACGTCAACCGAAGAGATGCTCAACTTGGAGGTGGTGATGTCGGAGAATTCTGTCGACAACGTTTGGCCGGTACCATTGATCAGGTTGGTGCCCTGATATGTGGCGTCAGCCGTCAGCAGATCGATTTGAGCGCGAAGATCGTTGAACTGGGTGATCAGATCGGTGAACTGAGTGCCCGTCGCGGATTTCAAGCTCTGCGCGACACCTTTGAGCTGGCGAACGATGCTTTCAACGGCGTTCAAACCATCGATAGCCGCGGTAACCGTGCTCACGCCCTGATCGATACCGTCTTTCTTTTCGGTAAAGTCAAACGCGCGGTCAGTGAGCGTCTTTGCTTGGAAGAAGGCAACCGGATCATCGATAGCACTCGCAACTTTCAAGCCGGTCGAAAGACGGCCCTGGGTGCGGTCGATAAGATTGGTGGTGCCTTGGAGAGAGAGAAGGCTGCCACGTACGGCAGCAGAGAGTGTGACGTCAGCCATAACGAAAATCCTCTATTCTAGAGTAAGTTTTGCAAAAGCAGGTTTCTATCCTGCTGCCCACACCGCAACATTCTGCTGAACTGTGAACCTTGTCATTTTAGCCAAGCACCCGCGCACATACAAGCAAAAAAAGTGCTGCGAATTTCACTGAACACACAAGAACTTATCAGTCCCAAGACTCTCTATTTAGCAATCTTCCGGTGTTTTGTAGCGCAGAAATCTCAACATCCACCTCATCACGCATCGATTCGATTCCGCGACAATATGCGTCTCGCAAGAACCCGATCAGATCGGCTTTTTTGTCGTATTGTTCTATGCGGTCGATGAAATACTCCCCCACCACCAAAAGCAGATACGTCGAACCGCGCACGGTCAATGCTGCGGAATTGTCGAACGCCAACGGCCGAACAACCTTCATCAGTTCTCCGATATATCTTTTTGTACTCAGATCCGAATTATCCAAGATGCTCGCAATCATTTGATCGCAAATCTCGCGCACATCCTGGATGATTTTTCCGTCTTGCCAGTGCTTTTCGAAATCTTGTTTCGTATAGACCGGAAACCGGCTCATCATACGCTCGACAAAAACTGGTTTCGGCTCAGAGGGTTCCGGTAAATCGACGAACTCGGGCAACAACGGCACCGTTCCTTCAATATAGGCGCCATCACTACAGTTGTAATACGTGTGCCCAATCGACGAATTCGTTATCGAGACCTCAAGGGTGTCGCGAGACCATTCGTAAATATGCGCCGCCTTCACGGAGCCGCCAAAGTTCCCACGCATTGTTCGGTCCCATGGATTGATGGGCGATTCATGCTTTACCCCTTTTTCCATGTACACCGTATTTGCGGAGTGATGTTGAGTCTCATCGACAAAGCCGAGATCCATGCCAAAAAAGTAATATTGGCGAAACCCGCTATCTTGGGCAAAACTGGTTCCGGTGTTGCCAACACTTGGACCGGGAAACCTAAGGCAGTTCAACAAATTACCTGAAAAAACCGGGAATGAACTGAGCATGTGGCGAAAATAGTACACACGCTTGGCAAAAACCTCTTTCACCCCAGGAACAAGCGTCGTTGAGCCGACCAGGCAAACATCGGATATATCAAACTCCTGAGCAACGAACTCTGGAATTTCAATTTGCACCTTGCCGCGTTCCAACTCGGCATGAAAATCCGGCTTAATGCCAGCCCGCATCAGCGGCAGCAGCGCCGTACCACACGAAATAATAACAGCCCGGTTCTGATTGGCCTTGATCACCTCAATCGAACCATCGAGGGAAGGCCCCGAACCGACGATGAACACCGGAAATTCCAGCTGATCCAAATGAGCGAGAAACACCTTCTCTTCGCCGCTTTTAAGGTTGTTATAAGTGTTGGCGACCATGTTCAGTTCATCTTCGAAGAAACCTAGGCCGGAAAACAACATCTCGCCTTGGGTAGCCAAGAATTTTTCAACGGCATAAAAAGCCGGGTTTTCATAGTGCGTGTAAACGGTCAGGCCGTCGAAACTGGCGCGGCCATACTGGGTGTATATGCGCCGAATATCATAAATCAGTCCGCTGGATTTACCGTCCGTAAGGATGTGGACGTTGCCACCATCTTCGAGAACTTTACCAATCACCCTCTTCCAATCGAGACAGAACAGTGACTGATACAGGAATTCCATGTTCGGCTCGATGAGCACCAAGTTCCGCGGCTTAACATCTGCAAGCAGCGGCTCAATATGCTGGCCCAACCCAACTCCCTGCACCACAAGGTGAAATGCATTGCGGGTGGTTCTTTGTTCGTTGAAGGTGACTGCATTGTCTTCGGCAAATTGCTTTAAGTCGTTGAGCAGTCGCGTGCCCTCAGAATCCATATTCGCCACTGAATCATACGTCAGCGTGATCACGCCGGGGCTATTCCAATACTGCTCGATCTGCTGCTCTACATGCTTCTGGGCCCCCTTGCCGTAAAGCTTCATACCCTGAAAAAGCACATCCGGTTCACCGTCCTCGTCAAAAACCAACTTCGACAGGGCTTCATGATTGGACAACCGTTCAGCGAGGGCTGGATTGATGATCTTGAAAAAATCAAGATTTCTTTCGAAAAGTTCGTCGGCGGCCGCCATGATTGATCACCTTTTTTGAATTTTCGTGAAAAACATCTCGGCCAATTTGCCTTGAAAATCTAGGGCGAAACTATCCACGTTCATCAGCGCGGATTGCGCGCATTGTGGGCGCAGTGCATTGCGGAGACCGGCCAGTTCACCATGATTTGAGGCCAGCGACTTGGCGACGGTCAAAAAGGCATCGTCGTCTTCACAGGCCCAAGACGGTATTCCGGCGGCGCGTAAAACGGCGCCGCTATACGTCACATATGAAATTTCGTCATCCGGCCTGGTGAGGCAAGGAACACCCATCCACAGCGCCTTGATAATCGAATCGATCTTTTCGGTTTTGGCCGCGAGAAAAATATCCACGTGATCGAAAAAACCACCCAGGCGCTCGTCTTCATCTGGCGTATAGAGCTCAATGCGCTCGAGCAAGCCCACCGGCTCAAAAATTTCATTGAGCCGCGCCAAGCCGATTTCAGATATTCGCGCCCCGATGTGAAGACGAAGCTTGGCGTTGTCGACCTCGGTCAACAACCGAACCCATAAGGCCCCGTCCCGATCGGACAAAGCGCGAAAATCAAGGTAAGCGCCAAACGTGACATACCCCTTGCTCTGTACGGGCGGCGGCGATGGATCACCGTATCCACGCACTGGCTTTCGCGCAAACACGGGACCATTGAGGCGTAAATTTGCCTGCTGTGCTCTTAAAAACCGCGCCTGAGCGGAATCAGTGCTGCCGTCCGTGACGACGAAATTGATGCCCGGCAGACCGCCGCCGTGTAAAGGCGCCAACCAACTGAGGCGCAATCCGCATGGTTGATGGGCGACGAAGGCAAGCCTTTGATTTTGCCCAGCACCGCACATATCAATCAGGATGTCGATTTGGTCACGTTGCATGATGAGCGCCAACGTCTTGTCGTTGACATCGTAAACGGGGCGAGAGCTGTCGGCCCAATTCTTGATGGCCTGCGTGACGCCATCGTGATTGATGTTTTGGATATAGACGTGCCCCTCGAGCAAGTTCTTGTCGAACCGTTCCAAGAGGTGGCTCAACACCGAGCCTTCAAAGCAGTCGTAACATTTGTCGGAAAGGAAGCCGATGCGGATTTTGCCATCGGATGATGGCGTATAAGGGAAATACGGTTCTTCGTTCGTCAATCCAGCCTGTGTGAGGGTCTCCCATACGGCCCCACGCACCTGTTCGGCTTTGGGCATCAACGACAACAGGTAAAAAGCTCTAACGCCGACTTTAAGATCACCTGGCGCCCCCTGTAGAGCTTTTTCAATGTAATCCCGCGCTTGTTCGAAAAACCCCAAGTGGCTCAACGCATCAGCCAAACTCAAACAATAGTCGACATTATTGGGCTTGAGCTGCAAGACGCGTTGGAGAACAGGAACGGCATACCCATAATCGCCCATTTCGATCAACGTTCGGGCATAAAGATCCAACGCAGGAACATAGGAAGAATCCATTTTCAGCTCGAGTTCGCATTCAGAAATAACCTTTTCGAACTCACGCTGATCGAAAGCGACCAATGCCGTCACATAGTGACTATGGATCAGTTCATGCTCGGCTGTTTCGACAAAATTCTTCAAATCCGGCGGCAAGATACCCGCCATTTGCGGATGAGAGGCCAGCACCACACCGAGTTTGGCGAAATAGAGCGCATCGTTCAGTCTATCGGATTTGGTATAGAGGCTAGACAACGCCTGAGCGTATTCACGCACATCGGGGTCCAGTTCATGGGCCTTTTCGATCATACTGATCGCATCGCCAACATAGCCCGATAGGTACGTCAGAACCCCAAGGATAAAGTATCCTTCGCTCTGCTCAGGGTGCTTGCTTATGAAATCTTGTGTGACTGCAATCGGATCATCCGATACTTCGCCAGACAGAACCTTCAATAAGGCCACCAAGTCTTCTTGATGCGATTGCGTTTGGATTTGAGACATCGTCACCACAGTGAGAGAAAAAGAAGAACGCCATGTGCGCGCACGACAAAGAGTAACGTCGAAGCCTTAAATCTCAATGAAATTTTTTACGCCTCCCCGGTGGTCATTACGGCATAGCGACAAGCGTGCCCGGCTAGGCATTATCTTCCCCCCTACGCAGGCAAAAAAAGCCGCAAGTGCCGCCAACGACCGAGAGAGAGAGATCTCTGCTAATAATTTTTACTTTATTTTCATTGCATTACATGAACAACCCACCCTGGCACAGCCCTTGCTTTGATATCAGCGGATGAAAGCAACACAAGGGTTAGGTCCAATGGACGTTTCTGCAGCAAAAACCAAAGCCATCGTTGACGCCGCTGCTGGCTCGAAGCCGAAAAGCACCGCTGAACAGCTGATGGGCGATTTTTCCGCCGCTGTCGCCGAGCGGATGAAAATGTCCGGACAAGGTGTCGCCGAACACCGCAAGGCGAACCTGGCCGAAACCATGAGCGCCAACCAGGCCGCAAAGCCTGAGCCCAAGGCCGACGCGCAGCCCGCCGAAGTGGCGCCGCGCGATGACCGCAAGCCGCGCGAACGCGCCGAGGCCCCTGAACCCAACCGCGATGACACGGCCCGCCCAGTCGAAGTGAAGAACGACGCGCCGCGCGACACCCAACAACAAGATGCACCGCGTAACGAAACAGCGCAAAACGATCGCAACGACGATGGCGCCAGCCAGCAAAAGGCTTCGTCCGACAGCGATCAGACGCAAACCGACAAAGTTCCGGAGCAACAAGCCCAATCCGGCGATAACGAAGAAGCCGTCGACACCGGCGAGGCTGTCGCACAAACCGCAACCGAACAAACTGCACCCGGCCACGGCGAACAAGTTGTCGCTGCCGTCGTCGATATGATCGGCAAGACCGACACGACCGCTGTCGCTACCTCGCAACAAGATGGCGGGGCAAAAACTCAACAATCCGCAAACACCCAACAGCTCGCAACTGGCCCGACCAAACCTGGGGACGAGGTTGGCGATGTCGACCTTGCGGCACAAAACGCACAGAAAAAAGCCACCGCCAACACCGGGCAGCAACAGTCCCAAGCCAATACGGGGCAAAAGTCCGACGGTACCCACACCTTGAATTCCGACGCCGCGCTGAAACAGCAGCAGGCCGCCGATATCGCCGCCAAGGTCGGCCCGGACCAGAAATTGAACGTCAACGTCACGGTGACCAAGCAATCCGAGCAGCTGGTCAGCCAGCCGACGGCCAATCTGAGTGCGCAAGCCGCCATAGCCGATGATGCCAACACCACGTCGCAAACCACACCCCAGGCCGCAACGCGCGCAGCAGCGCCGGGTCCGCAAACCGCGCCGAGCCACAACCTCGGCAATCAAACGGGGCAGCAGCCGGGCGGCGACGCCCAGCAGCAGGCGCAACAGCAGTTGCAAATGGCCCAGGTCGAAGCTACCAAAACGGTTTCCGCAACCGACAACAAGGCCCAGGCCGCACAAAACGCGAGCACACACGCCGCCAACGCCACCGTCAAAATTGGCGGCACCGAAGGCATGAGCAACGCCCCCGGCTTGACGCAAACGGCACCTACGCAGCTCAACCACCAAGCCGCCATGCCGCAAAAAGCCGCAGCCAATCCACATGCCCAGCATCGTGCTGCCGTGACCGAGCAGGTCAATGTGCAAATCACCAAGGCCATCGCCGACGGCCTGGACAAAATCAGCATTCAGTTGCGCCCCGCCCACTTGGGCCGCATCGACGTGCAGCTTGAAATGGCGTCCGACGGCCGCGTCACTGCGGTGGTCACCGCCGACAACAAGGACACCCTGGACTTGCTCAAACAAGATTCCCGCGAACTGGAACGCGCCATGCGCGAAGCCGGCCTGAACATGGGATCGGGCGACGTTAGCTACAACCTGCGTGAAAACGGCGGGCAAGCTCAGGACGGCCAGGAAACGGCCGGTCGCGGTCTGGGTTCGGGTCCGTTGACCAACGAACCGACCCTCGACGAATTGTTGGAGGCCAACACGAGCCGTCCCAACATCATCAGTGAAGACCGTGTCGACATCACGGCGTAAAGGACAGAGCGATGTTTGACAGTATCAGCGATACCACCGCCATCGATACATCGACCAAGGCGGGTCAGGATCAGAAAAAGCTTAAAGACGACCTCAATCAGTTCCTCAAGCTGTTGGTGTCTCAATTGCAAAACCAAGATCCGCTCGACCCGATGGATGCCAGTGAGTTCACCAATCAGTTGGTGCAATTCTCATCCGTCGAGCAACAGATTCAGGCGAACGCCAACCTGGAAAAAATGATCACCGCGCAGCAAAACACCCAGGCTGCGTCGATGGTCAACTATCTCGATAAGGTGGTCGAAGCCAAGGGCGACGAATTCTACATGCTCAACAGCCAGGCCGTGGCGACCTACACCCTGCCCGCCGGCGTCGAAACAAATATCCTCACCGTTCAAGATGCATCGGGCAAGACCATGTTCACCGTCAAAGGCGAAACCGACCCCGGCTTGCACCGCATCGGCTGGGACGGCAGCAAGAACGACGGCACCACCGCACCGGACGGCGCCTACACCTTGGTGGTCAGCGCCAAGGATGCCGACGGCAACTTGCTCCCGGTTCAACAGACCGTATTCGGATACGTCACCTCGACCGGCGTCAAGGACGGCAACGTCACCGTCACCATGGGTGACGTCGAAACCGACATGACCAACATCATTTCCGTGGAACAGCCCATCATCGCTTCTGCGCCGGCGGCTCCCTAAGGAACGCTACGCAACGGCGCACGGCAGATACGACAGATACCGACCATCGTCGGATGAAAGATAGGAGAGTAAAATGAGCTTGTATGGTGCATTGTTTTCCGGTGTTTCCGGACTTACCGCTCAGTCGAGCGCCATGGGCGCCATCTCTGACAACATCACCAACGTCAGTACGATTGGCTATAAGGGAACCACGGTCAACTTTCAGACCTTGGTGACCAAGCAAACCTCTTCGACGTTTTATTCCGCAGGTGGTGTGCAATCCAAACCGCGCCAACAGACCGATGTGCAGGGTTTGCTGCAGGCTTCGACTTCGCAGACCGATATCGCGGTTTCCGGCGGCGGTTTCTTCGTCGTCAACCAAGCCAGCAATCCGGGCGTTTCCGACCCCTATCTGTTCACCCGCGCGGGTTCGTTCATTCAGGACGACGAAGGCTATTTGAAGAACGTCCAGGGTTACTACCTGCAAGGTTGGCCGACCGATGCCGCAGGCGTGGTCAAGCCTGCCAACAGCTCGCTGACCATCACCAACCAAAACATCATCTCCACCGACTACGTGGAAAGCATCAACCTCAACCGCGTTGGCGGCACGGCAGCGGCGACCTCAAACGTTGCCATCGGCGCGAACTTGCCGGCGTCGGGCACCGACAGCGAAGCGGGTGACACACATAAAACCGACGTTGAATTCTTCGACTCGCTCGGTACCGCCAACAACATGTCGGTTGTCTATACCAAAAGCACCGTACCCAACCAGTGGGACGTATCCATCGCCCCGCCGCCGGGCACCAGCGTCGCAACGCTGTACGACGGCGCAAGCACACCTTTGGTTTACGAGAGCAACGGTTTGTTGGAATTCACCGCCATTCCGTCGGCGACCAGCACGCTGACCATCAACAGCACGACCTACACCTTCACCACCGGCGCCACGGCCGGCGTCAACATCTCCACCGCTGCCGGTCGCACCTTGACCCAAGTGGTGGCCGATTTGGTCGCTCGCGTCGAAGCCAACGACCCGACCTTCGCCGTGCCGACCGCCGCACTGAGCAGCCGCATCAAGGTTAAAGACGGCGTTACCACTGCGGTTGAGTTCCGCGAAAACGGCGTGGGCAACATCACTGTGAACCCGGCCTCCCTGCTCAGTTCCACCGGCGCCGCGGTGACCAAGCAGACCAGCAGCTTCACGGTCCAGCAGCAAGACAACACCTATAGCGACTTCACCTTGTTCAAGTTCCCCTCCGTCCCCGCGAACGGCACCTCCATCGTTATTCGCGGCACGACCTACACGTTCCAATCGGGTGAAGCTGCGGACGCAACCGGCGCCAATACCATCGTTTCAACGGCTGGTGGCACCGTGGCGAGCATGCTCGCTGACTTGGAAGCCGCGATCGAAGGGCAGGACACGACCCTTGCCGTTACCGGCAATCGCGTACGGACCTTGGCCGTGGGCGGTGCTACGGTCGATACCCTCTATCTCGAAACCGTGAACAACGTCACCAACACCGTGGACACCACGGCGCTGGGCATCACATTGACCGATGGCGACGGCACCGCACACGGCACGACAACGTCCGTTTCCACCACCAAGGGCATGATTTTCGATGCCGGTGGCGTGCCGTCCGCATTCAACGCCGTTTCCTTGGAAATCCTCGGTTATGCCAACGGCGCGCAGAACATGAGCAATGCTGCCGGTGAAGGCAGCCGCGTGACGCTTGACTTCGGCACCGTGGGTGAGTCCAACGGCATGGTCCAGTTCGGCGCACAGTTCGTGCCCGACTTCATCACCCAGAACGGCTCCAAATTCGGTACCTTCGCGGGTGTGACCATCGGCCAGGACGGCTTGGTCACCGCGCTGTTCGACAACGGTGAAACGCGCAAAATTTTCCAGATCCCCATGGCCACCTTCGTCAACCCCAACCAGTTGGAAAACAAATCCGGTAACGTGTGGTCTGCCACTCAGGCATCTGGCGATTATACGCTTCGCGTCGCCGACAGCGGCCCTGCCGGACAGGTGGTGCAGTCGGCGCTGGAAGCCTCGACCGTCGATATCGGCGCCGAATTCACCAACATGATCGTCGTGCAGCGCGCTTATTCGGCCTCGACCAAGATCATCACCACCGCCGACCAGATGCTCGAAGAGCTGATGCGCACCAAGTAATTTTCAGTTTGCTCTCTGGCGGGGCAGAAAGCCCCGTTTTCAAGCACGCACAGCGAAAGAGGCCCTTTGGGGCCTCTTTTGTTTTGTCCTTTTGCCGCCCCAATTAGGCATTCTTTAAGATCGCCTTGCTATCACTAAGGGGCAAGAGACAAAGACTGCAAGAGTAATGACCGACAACACACACTTCGCCCCAGGCGCCCCCAACGATACCAGCGATCTGACCTTGGACGATCTGCCCCCGGCGGACACCAAGAGATGGGTTACCGCGCGCAAGGCAACCGTGGTCAATGCCGTGCGATCGGGCTTAATTTCCTTGGAAGACGCTTGTCGGCGCTATGCCCTTTCGGTGGAAGAGTTCGTCACCTGGCAAAGCTTACTGGATCAACACGGTATCGCCGCGCTGCGCGTCACCCGCGCCAACCAGTTTCGCAAATCGCGTTAACCACGCGCTTCCCTCGATAATGCATCAAGTTCGCTCTGCCCATTGACGCAGATCGCGCTCGACCCGTTCCAGTACGCTGATCCAATCGCGCCGTTTCGGCTGGCGGTAAAGCGTCATCGTCGGATACCACGGGCTGTCCGTGCGTTCGATCTGCCAACGCCAATCCGGCGCGTGGGGTAACAGCACCCACACAGGTTTCGCCAAGGCGCCTGCGACGTGCGCGACCGAGGTATCGACGGTGATCACCAAATCCAACTGCGACACCAATGCCGCCGTGTCGGCGTAATCTTTGATGTCGTAGGTCAAATCGATGATCGGCCAGCTTGCCTGTTGCAATTGCTCGGCGCTCGGCCCGATCTGTAAATTAACGAAAGTGCAGCCCTTTACGTCAGACAAAGGCGACAAGGTCTGCAACGCGATCGAGCGTTCACGGTCGTTGGTGTGATGCGGACTTCCGGCCCACACCAGCCCGACCTTGAGGCCCGTGGAATCATGCAGGCGCGTACGCCACGCCGCCGCCTCGTCATCAGCCACGCCCAAATAAGGAACCTCGGCGGGGATGAGGTCGGCCTCCGGCGACAATAATCCCGGCAGCGACAGAAACGGACATTGCACCTCGAACGGTGGCAGATCTTCACCACGCGCGATGACGCGCTCGATCCCGGCAACGGTTTCGAACAGGCGTTTGAGGCTTTTGGGGCATTCCACGATCACCCGGCCGCCGCGTGCGTGGACCAAGGGCGCGTAGCGTACAAATTGCAAAGCATCGCCCAAGCCTTGTTCGACGTACAACAAAATGGTCTTGCCATCTAAAGCTTCGCCCATCCACAACGGTTGGGGAAAGTTGCGGCGCTCGGACGGAAATTCCTTGGCCAGCCAACGCCATTCATAATGTTGCCAGCCGGTTTTGAATTCACCGCACAACAGCATCAACACCGCCAGGTTATGATGCCCTTCGGGATGCGCGGGATCGATCGTCAACACCCGTTCGAACGCCGCGCGGGCTTCGTCCACGCGCCCTTGCGCCTGAAGGATATCGCCGAGATTGTTGAGCACCTCGACCGTATCCGGATGATGCTTGAGAACGCCTCGGCACAGATCCTCCGCCTCTTCCAGATTGCCCTGCCAACGGTGCAGAACGGCTAAGTTGTTGAGCGCCTTGACCGATGCCGGGTTGAGCCGCAACACCTGTTCATAAGCTACAAAGGCCTCATCGACCTTGGCGCCCAGGCGCAACACCAAGCCCAAATTCGTCCACGACTGTTCAGACGAAGGTGCGATGCGCACGGCTTCACGCAACAGCATTTCGGCGGCTTCGGTTTGACCCATCGTTTTGAGCACCAGGGCCTTGTTGTTCAAGGCGTCCAAGTTTTCCGGCTCGCGCGCCAGCACTGCGTCAAAAGCTTCCAACGCCAAGGTATTTTGCCCCTGCGTCGCCAAAGCGTTACCGAGGTTAAGGTGGGCCAGGATCTGATCGGGGTCGGCCTGCAACGCGGCCCGATAGGCATTTGCGGCCTCTTCGAGCCGGCCGTGCTGTTCCAAGATGACGCCAAGATTGAGATACGCCTGGGGATGGGACGGATGCGCAAGCATCGCCTTGTCCAGATAGGCCAGTGCCCGACTGACATCGCCATCGCGCCAAGCCGTCGCACCAGCCATGTTCAGCGCATCGACGTGATTGGAACTGTGCGCCAAAATACGGTCATAAACTTCCAAGGCGGCTTGGTTTCGCCCCTCTTGGTAGAGCTTCAGTCCTTGGGACAGCAAAGCCTGCATCTCAGAAGAAGACATATTGACGCTCATCGGGCCCTCTTTATCACGCGCATGAATCGCCGTTCATGGTACATGATTAACGTCACCGTCATAGAAAAACCGAGACACAGGCCCTTACGTTAAATATGGAAGGCGTCTCAGACATGCAGACGCAACTACGCACGCACCATTGTATGGCGCGCGCTCAAAACCTTGACTGGCGACTTACGTTATACGTCCACTGAAGTCGACGTTGTTGGGACCGGACCTTGTCCAGCCGTTGAAGTCGCTCCAACCGAACCCGTGGAGACCGTGGAGACGGCCACGCCGGCAGCAGAACTGCCCACCGCTTGCGTCGTCGTACCTGGTGCGCCTTGCACTTCGGCCGTCGTCGTAGTTTGGCTGGGTGCGGCTTCACCGTTGGATGCACCACGTTTGTAGGCGCTCACGGCTTTTTCAGAAGGATACTGGTTGAGAACTTCCCCCGTGGCGCCATCCCGATATTGCAGCACGTAGACGCCACTTTCGGGATCGACAACGCCCTTCGGCGAGGTGACATAGTTGGAGACGTCAGGGCTCGAACCCTGGCGCACTGCAGACTGCGCACCTGTATCGGATGTCGCTTTTTGACCGGATGAAGCCAACCGTCTCGGTTGGGAAATGGCGCCCTCCGGCGCCACATTAACTGATAAATCGCTCATAGCGTTCACCATTTGCTTTCTGCCTAAACGTGAGAATTCTATCTCACAATAGATGACCCTACCGAAATTTAGCTAAAATTGCAAGCAATGATTAATTAACTATAACCCCAACCAACCCAGAGGCATGCCGAGTAGGCAATTTTTGCCGCCCTGTTAATAACTTATTCACCATCAAGCCACTAGCTTAGACGGTGGAGAAACGGGTTGGCGCATTGCCCAGCAAGGGCATGAAGAATACCGCACCCCGGGGGCCCAGAAGGGCTACCAACAGGACTTTGGCAACTGGTAGAGGGGTTCCTCCGTGGACACACTCGTGCAGACACTGCGCAATCTCGGCACGGCACGGCTCGCGATCATGGGCGTGGTGTTCTTCGGCATGATCGGCTTGTTCATTTACTTGGCCACCCGCATCACGTCGCCGCAGATGGCATTGCTTTACGGCAATTTGGAAACCCAGGATTCCACCGCCATCGTCGCCCAATTGCAGGCCCAGAACGTTCCCTTCGAAATGCGCGCCGGTGGCACTCAGATTTTCGTTCCCGACGGCCAAGCCGCTCAATTGCGCCTTGCCATGGCCAATCAGGGACTGCCGTCATCGGGCTCAGTCGGTTATGAGCTGTTCGACAAGCAAGGTTCGCTCGGCTCCACCAATTTCCAGCAAAACATCAATAAAGTCCGTGCTTTGGAAGGTGAGCTCGCCCGCACCATTCAGACCATCAACAACGTGCGTTCGACCCGTGTCCATCTGGTATTGCCCCAACGCCAACTGTTCCAACGCCAACAAACCCAACCGACCGCCTCGATCTTTTTGAAGATGCGCGGCGCGATGCGCTTGGATACCAACCAAGTGATGGCCATTCAGCATCTGGTGGCCGCCGCCGTCCCAGGTCTGTTGCCGCGCTCGATCTCGATCATTGATGACAAGGGCGAACTCCTGGCGCGCGGTTTCGAAGGCGATCCTGCGACCAACCCGGCCCTGGTTTCCCAGCAGGCCGATGAGCGTCGCCGTGCATTTGAAGCCCGTCTGCAAAACGTAGTCGAAAAGCTGCTCGAAAAATCGGTCGGCTTCGGCAAGGTTCGCGCCGAAATCACCGCCGACATGGATTTCGACCGCATCACCACCAACGAAGAGATCTTCGATCCCGACGGCCAAGTGGTGCGCTCCACCAACTCGATCGAACAAAGCACCTCGCAACGCGACCAGGAACCGTTGCCTGTATCCGTTAACGCCAACCTGCCCGACGGTGCAGGTGCCGGCGGCGATCAGGCGACCCGCAACGCATCCGACAATCGTACCGAAGAAGTCGTCAACTTCGAAATTTCCAAGCGTGTCGTCAATCAAGTTCGCGATACAGGCATCGTCAACCGCCTGTCCGTCGCCGTGCTGGTCGATGGCGCCTACGAGTTGGACGCAAACGATGACCGCGCCTACCGGGCGCGTACCCCGGAAGAGATGGAGATGCTCGTGTCGCTGGTAAAGGGTGCGATCGGCTTTGATCAAGCCCGCGGTGACGTGGTCGAAGTCATCAACATGCGCTTCGCCGACACCGAACTGCCACCGCCGCCGAAACTGGACCTGTTCTTCGGCATGGAGAAACAGGACTTCCTGCAAGTCGCGGAAATGCTGGTGATTTTGATCCTCGCCATCTTGGTGATCTTGCTGGTGGTGCGCCCCCTGATCAGCCGCGCGTTCGAAGCCCTGCCCGGCGCCATGAACTCGATGGCCGAAAGCGGTCGCATGATCGCCGACCAAGCCCAACTTGCCGCCGGTGCCTTGGCCGCACCGCCGGCTCCGGATGGCTCGATGGCGGAAGAGGATATGTTTGAAGAACTCATCGACATCGACCGTGTCGAAGGCCGTGTGAAGGCGTCCAGCGTGAAGAAAGTTGGCGAAATCGTCGAGAAACACCCAGATGAAGCCCTGTCGATCGTTCGCAACTGGCTTTATCAGGAAAGTTGAGGTAGCCCTTAAAAGCTCATGGCCCGCGTAAAAGACGATTACCGATCCCTCACCGGCCCGCAAAAAGCGGCGATCTTCATGCTGTCGTTGGGTGAAGAGCAGTCGACGGCGCTGTTTGAGATGATGGACGACGAAGAGATCCGCGAACTGTCGCAGA
>NZ_DATCTF010000005.1 GCF_036568125.1 Magnetovibrio sp. | reverse complement strand
CCAACGCGCCGGAAGACGAAGACGCCCAGGACTGGAATTCCGGCTTGTTGGGTGAGGAAACGTCCGCCCCCAAGGCAACGCCCGCAGTCGATCCTGACGCGGTGAAGAACGACAAACCCGCCCCCGCGCCAAAGACGAAGGACGATGGGCAAAACAAAAAAGGTTTCAATTTCTTCGGCAACTTGGCGGAAGACGTGAGAAGTATCTTCAACGGAACGGCACAAGGCCCCCACAGCCAATACGATAAGCGCAATGCCGAAGCCCCGGCCGAAAAGTATGGCCTGAAAGGAAAAGATCGCACGAAGCCGTTCTTGCGCGGGGGATACTATGGTCCCGGCCGTGGAGGCTATAGCCCGACCGGAAATTACGACGCACACTTTGGAAACCCTGTTGACGGCTCCGGTTTCACGACCCGTAAATCCGCCGAAAACTTCCCTGGATTGTTGTCGCCCGGTCAGCAAGATTACGTCGCTCCGAACGCACTCGACGACTTAAATGCCACTTTCATGGCGGATGCGCAAAAGACCCAAAAAGAACATCGCCAACGCATGGCTGATGTTGCCAAGGCTCACCAGCGCACGGCGCGGGCGGCGGAACGGATGAAGGAGTTGGCGCAAACCAAATCCGCCCCCCAGTCTGCCCCCCGGTCCGGCTATTTCTCCAAGAACGGTGTGACGTTCACCGACAACTGGGCCAATGATCTGATCGGCGGCAGGGCGTCTGCGACGACGACGCCCAAAGACGGCCTGTTGGGCAGAACCGCCGACCAAAAGGCCTCCGACGTAGGCGAGCAGTCGATGGTATCGAAAGCGTCAGCGTCCCTTAAAGGCACAACACCTGTGTCGGAAAGGCAAAATACAGGTATGGAACTGATGGGCAGCGTCGGTCAGTACGGCCTTAATGATCCTGAAGACGTGGCGGTGCTGCAAGGCGCGCTGGTTGCAAGTGGCCACATGAACGTGCTCAACGCCACCGGCTGGATCAATACGCCGACGGTGGTGGGCATCAAGGCCTTACAGAAAGACCTGGGGCTTCCCACGACCGGCACTGTCGATCCCTCTGACCGGAGCGAGGAAGCCATGGCGGCAGCGGATCAAACGACGTATGTCGATGCAGCGTCGGCACCATATGGACGAATGGCACAGGCCATTAGACAGAAATATCAAAATGAACTGCATACACATAAGGTAAGTGTGTCAGCTAACCCGAGAAACTTGATTGATGAGACATACCACGACCTAACATCTTGGCACTTCGAGGATAGGGCGAGATTAAATAGCCCCTTGCCAAGCACAGAAGATGAAGCCATCAAAATGGGCTTCGAAAAATATCCAGACGAACAGTCCGTTTTTCACCAAAACAATGTTGGTCAACCTGAGAAAAAATATGGTCACCCAGATGGACGCGAGGTGGTCTTTGATGGTGACACCGGAAAAGTGGTAACCGACTCACGATATGCTGGGACATATAATTACGAAGTTCCGGCGCAGATGCCAGAGAATATAGAGGATTTTGAGCGGTGGCTCGAATATTTGAATAAGGGATCGGGTCACCTTATCAAAGACGTTGCTCCATATGCGATAGGAGGTAATGTTAGAGGACGGAACTAGTAACTTAGATATCGGTGCCAACTTCAAGCTTGTCGAATTGCCACAGAGAGAGTGTGACATGGGTGCAAAGAAATTCATTAGGTGGCTCACTGTCGTTCTGTGTGTTTTCCTAATCGGCATGAGCATTGTTCACCGTAGTTTCGTGGCAGATGCTGTTTATACACATACAGCCTTTACGGCCCTAGTCCTATTGCCCTTTGTTGGCGTGGTCGCGTTGTTTTTCATGAACGCAATAGTGGTATTCGTGGAATTGATCGGTCGGAACGCTCGGCGGGCAGGCGTTCACGCACTGTTGGTTGTGGTGACAATAATATCTTGTGCAATCGCCATCATGATTGATGAACCGACGTTGCTTTATGCTACCTAGAGCAAGAATAGGCGACTAAATCATAAGCTGTGCATGGGTGTGGGCGTGCGAAAGATATCAAAAATACATAAATATGGATTTGCGATTGTTGGGTTCGTGTGCCTTGCTGCGGGCGTGATTAAATTCATTAGCACCCCCAATTCGAATGACGATGGGCCCATCTATTCGGAAGAGCGACTTCGCTACATCGCCTTGGAGTTCACTCCAAAATATGAAGTTGCCGATTGCACGGTATCCTTTGACCTCCAACTCAGGAAGGGAGGTGTTTCGTTTGTGGGTCCTCTTGAGGACAGCTTTCAGCGCTATGTTTCCTCTCACGAACCCAAAGTGGGCATCATGATGATTACGCATCTGGGTACTCGTAAATATGGCGAAGCACGAAAAAATAGACTTTCTGCCCCATATGAGCTTGTGCTGGGTGATCAGTGCAACCGCAAGGATCAGATATACGAGGGTATGGTCGAATACACTTTGGATCGATACGGTGACTTGTTTGGCATTGAACGCGTACCCATTGAAAAGTCAGAATTAAACTACGGAAGATTTTGGCTGGATAGTTCTGATTATAACCCTGATCATTGGCCAACTTTTCATAAGGCCATGCGTGGCGATGGCGAGGCTTTTCTGGCTTTAGCCAAATCGGTCGAGCCGGATGATTTTCGACAAAAGCGGTTAATGTATGCGCTTGCCGAACACTATTTGCCGAACGGCCCGCTGCAAGAAACGGCTCGCAAAGGTAAAGAGGCAGCTTTCAAGGAGATGTTTCCCAGTCAGCAAAAGCGTGCCGATGAGGTCGTCCGACACTGGATACAGAACATTCAAAAGTATAATGCGCAATAGTATTGCGAGGCCGGGAATTCAGGTGAGCCAAGGCCTTGGCGAGGGCTTGGCGTTTGTCGGCGGTCTGCCCGCTGCCCCGCTTGAAGCGGCGGGTCGGGTTTCGCGGACGTTGGCCTTGGAGGACGTGTCGAGGAAAAAGCAAATTGCTTATGCCTACGGTCATGCGGCTTTGAACCTGACACCGGGCTTGATAACGAAAATCAACGCGGCTGCATTTAAGGCGTATATGAAGGTGAAGAAGAGCAATCTCCTGGATCCCGTTTACGACAACGCGATCGTGTTGGGCGAAGCGGTGAGCGAAGGCTTATCCGGCCTGGGCATGGATTGGGCGTTAGGGCAGCGCGGTAATAAGAAGGATCAAGGTAAGCCAAAGAAATGAAGCTTATCTGAGGCCATCGCAAGCCGTGATATCTTCGTCGAAAATCAGGATGCGGATATATGTACAGGTGATATCCCGGATACGGATGTTTGGAACATCATCCTCGTAACCCACTTGCCACAAACGCAGCATGGCATATTTACTGCCATGTTCAACCGCTCTATTCATCCAGAGGCGGTATTCTTCGCCATGGGTCTTGTCCTCGGCTGCCAGATTGACCATGGCTTGAATTAGGCCATGTTCAGCGGCTTTGGTCCGCCAATAAAGTTCGCGTTCACGGTTTTTCTCTCGCCCGCCTATGTAGTCGTAACAGAGGCTCAGATTGTACATGGACTTTGCCAAGCCTTTGTCGGCGGCGCGTTGGTACCAGTCGCATTCGAGTTTGGGATCGTTGGGAAAGACGTCGGTGCCGTCGTGCATGCGGCCGATGATGTGCATCGCTTGCGCAATGCCCGCTTCGGCCAGCGGCAGCAAGATGTCCTTGGCGCGTTGGTAGTCGCCGTCGTCGTAGGCCTTGACGCCGAGCTCGACCTGCTTGTCCTGAGCGTCGTCCGCAGATGCGGCGGGGCTCAGGGGCAAGGTGAGCAGCAGAACGGAAAATATGCGGCGCATCACATCAATCATGGCGCGAAGGTATCGCGCCGCACATGAACTGACAAGTTATGTCTCTCATCGGCCCGTCACGGGCTGATTTTTTTTGGGCCGCGTCTTCGCGACCGACACCGAAATTTCAAAAAAAATAACCCAAGGAGAACGTTATGGCATTGAGTTCCATTGCGCTGTGTTCGCGCGCGCTTTTGAAGACCGGGTGTCGGACGATCACCTCGTTCGACGAGGGTTCCGCCGAGGCCGAAGTCGCGGGCAACCTATATGAACCCATTCGCGATGCGCTGTTGTCGTCCAACGCCTGGTCGTTCGCCACCGGGCAGGTGTCGTTGCCGCAGCTCGTGGCGGTGCCCGTCGCGGACTACACCTACGCTTATCAATTGCCCGCAGACTTCTTGCGCGCATTGTCCGCCGGTGCGGGGCGCGGTCACGGTCTGGATTATCGCATTCATGAACGACGACTGCACACCAACGCTTCCGAAGTGGTGCTGACGTATATCTTCCGCCCGCTGGAAAGTGAATTTCCGCCGTTCTTCGATCAAGTGCTGATCGCACGTTTGGCGGCGGAATTCTGCATCCCGTTGACCGACAGCACCAGCCGTTCCGAGGCGTTGCAGAAAATCGCCGAAAACGAGTTCAAGCGCGCCAAGACGATCGACGCCATGCAGGACACGCCGCATGCGGTGGAAGACTACACCTTGGTCGGGGTGCGCAACTGATGGCACGGATGTACACCTACAAAACAAGTTTCACCGCCGGCGAGGTGTCGCTGGAATTGGCCGGGCGCGGCGATCTGACCGCGTACGACAACGGCGCGGGCAACCTCACCAATATATTCGTCATGCCGACCGGCGGCATCTACCGCCGTGCGGGCTTGCGCTTTGTCGACACGGCGCCGGGCGAAGGGCGCTTGGTGGCGTTCGAATTCAACACCGAACAGGTTTACCTGTTGGTGTTTCGCGAGGGCCAAGTGGATGTCTACCAAGACGGGACGATACTCACCACCATCACGCCCGCACCGTGGACGTTGGCGCAGGTGAAAGGCATCAATTGGGTGCAGAGCGCGGATACGCTGCTCATCACCCATCCCGACGTGCCGCCCAAAAAACTCACCCGCGACAAGGACGGCACGTGGTCGATTGCGGATTGGGCCTTCTTCGAGAAGGACTCGGAGATCCACCAGCCCTATCACAAGTTTGCCAACGATGAGGTAACTTTGCAGGCGAGCGCCACATCCGGTTCCATTACGGTGACGGCATCCGCCGATGTCTTCGTGGCCGATCATGTCGGCAAGCGGTTTCGCATCGAAGGCAAGGAACTGGAGATCACGGCGATCACCGACGCGACCCATGCCACGGCGATGGTCAAGTCGACCTTAACCACCACCGTGGCAACCAAGGACTGGACCGAACAGGCATTTTCCAACATTCGCGGCTGGCCCGTGTCGGTGTGTTTCCATCAGGACCGCTTGGTCATCGGTGGGTCGCGCGACGCACCCAACCGGTTGTGGATGTCGAAGTCCGCCGACCTGTTCAATTTCGACCTGGGCACTGGCTTGGATGATGAGGCGATCGACTTCGCCATTTTATCCGATCAGGTCAACGCCGTGCGCGCAGTGTTTTCCGGGCGTCACTTGCAGGTGTTCACGTCGGGCGCCGAGTGGATGGTGAGCGGCGACCCGCTGACGCCAAGCTCGATCCAATTGAAGCGCCAGACCCGCGTGGGTTCGCCCATCGACCGCACGGTGCCGCCATGCGATGTGGATGGCGCGACGTTGTTCGTTTCACGCACCGGCGACGAATTGCGCGAGTTTTTGTTCACCGATTTGGAACAGGCTTACCAGGCGGGTGATCTGGCGCTGCTGGCACGGCACATGGTCAAAACCCCCTTGGATCAGGATTTCGACAAGACTCGGCGACATCTACACATCGTGATGTCGGATGGCACGATTGCCTCGTTGACGTTGTTTCGACGCGAGAAGGTGACCGCATGGTCGCGCCAAGTCACGGACGGAACGTTTTTGTCCGTGGCGCTGGTCGGAACGGACGTCTTTGTCATGGTGAAACGCGCAAACGCATATTTCATCGAAACCTTGGACGACGCCTACAACGTCGACTCCGGCCTCAAAGGCACGATCGACGGTGATGCCCAACCAACGCCAAAGGCGACGTGGAGCGACCTCACGCACCTGGAAGGGCGAACCGTGACGGTGGTCGGCGACGGTGCGCCGTTGGGCAACTATGTCGTCACGGGCGGTGCGGTGACGTTGGAAGCCCCGGTTTCATCCGTTGAAATCGGATTGCCTTATGCTCACATCGTGGAACCGTTGCCGCCCACCATCGCGTCTGCGCAAGCGGGCAGCCAGGGCGGTCATTTGCGACCGATCTCATTCACCTTTCGCGTGCGCAATACCGCGTCGCTGCGCCTGGATGTTGGAACTGGATTGCAGGACGTTCCGTTCAAGCGTTTCGGCCTGGCGGCCTGGGATGAGGCGACGCCTCCGTTCACGGGCGACAAGACGGTGCGGGCGTTCGGCTGGCGTCAAGGCGGCATCGCGCCGCTGTGGCGTATCGAACAAGATACCCCGCTGCCCTTTGTGTTGCTGTCGGTCGTCAGTGAAATCAGCCTCAACGGCTAACGGTTTTTTTAACACATCATTCACAGGAGAAATCTCATGGGCGGAATCACCCCCCTTGTGCTGACGGGCGCGTCATTCGTGAAATCCGATATGGATGCCAAACGCCAAAACCAGCGCGCCGCGCAAGACAGTCAGTTGCGCATGAACGACTTGGCGCGCAGGCAGGCGATTGAAGCGAAACAACGTCAAGATGCGTTGCGCAAGGCTTCGGCGACGCAACGCGCAAAGTTCGCCGCACAGGGCATCAATGCCGCTGATGGATCGTCCGGTGCGGTCTTGGATGGCATGCATGAAAAGGCGGTGGAGGACTTGGTGGATCGAGGCGCTGAATACGATGTACAGCGCGCCCGTCTGGAAAACAGTTTCGCGCAAAACCAAGCCAATTCGCTCACGCGCCGCCGAAACGCCACGGAAGATTTTCTGTTCGGCGGCAACGGCTACGTACAGCAACTCAAAAACTGGGACTGATCCCAGGTTTATTACGACTGTCTAAAAGGAGTTACCAATGGCGGACCACATTAAAATTGGGGATATATCGCCGCGCGTCATAGACCGTGGGGACGGTGTGAAAAAGACCTTCGGTTTTCAATTCGCGGTGTTTAAGGACACCGACTTGGAAGTGTACGTAGATGGCGCGCTGCAGACCCTGAGCACCGATTATACAGTGCTGAGGACCGAACAAGTCGCAGGCGGTACAGTTGAATTCGCGGTGGCCCCAGGCGATCAAGTTCCGGTTGTGCTGGTGCGGCGTCTGCCCATTGAGCGCACCAGTGATTTTCAAGAATCGGGTGCATTTCGATCCAAAGTGATCAACGACGAATTGGATTATTTGACGGCCGCCTTGCAACAGGTCGCGGACGATCAAAGCCGGTCCGTTCAATTGCCCACATCCGACGGTGCATCGAACATGACCTTGCCGGATACGGCGTCACGTGCAGGCCGGATACTGAGCTTCGACAGCATCGGCGGCGTTGCGCTCAGTTCGCCCGACAGCTTGTCGCTGGCGACGCTGCAAGCGTTCATGGATTGGAAGGTCGAGACCTTCACCGGCGATGGTGCAACAAGCGATTTCACCTTGTCCGCGGAACCTGGGCAGGTCGCCAACACCCAAGTGTTTTGGGATGGTGTCTATCAATCGAAAACCAACTACACGATTTTGGGCAATGCTCTTTCCTTCACCACGGCCCCGCCTATGGGCACCAAGGTCGAGGTGGTGTATGGCGCGGCGTCGTCAACGTATGTGCCGGCTGATGGTTCGATCGCCGACGCGAAAATATCCGATCTCAATTGGTCGAAAATCACCGGCACCCCGTCGACGGTAGCGGGTTACGGCATCACCGACTTTGCGACCAACGTGGTCGGATCTGGAGCGGCGATGCTTGGTTCGAATGGTGATTTCACCGTCAACGTGAAAGCCACAACGGCGGGGACCGCATTGTCGCTGTGGGGCATCCAATCGGGCAATCATGCGGGGTTATATATCCAGCAAACGGGCGGCGCGGCGTTTACAGGCTCGAACGGTCTCGCCGCCGCCGACATTAACGTCGCGGCGGGCTCGACGGGTATCGCGGCACGTGTTCGAAACGCGGGCACAGGATATACATTCGTTTGCGATGAGGATTTTAAGGTCGGCAAGACAGCGGCCGCCATCGATTTTGTATACGCGACGGGTGGCGCAAGCGGCACCGTCGGCAACGGTGCGCAAGGCGCATCGGCTACCGTTAGCATAAGCCACGGCACTAAAGGAGCCGGAACCCACAATTTCTACTCTGATTGGCTGTCGACGAATTCGTTACAGTTCCAAGTAAACACGATTTCGTCCGCCGCCGTGAACTATGTCCAAGTTTACGGCAATTCGACCGGCGCGCCCCCCGTTGTCGCGGTCGAGGGCTCCGACCCTAATATTAGTATGTATATCGACAGCAAGGGGGCGACCGGAATTTACTTTCGCGGTAACGGCGCGGCAATTCAACATTGCGTGGCAAGTGTCGCAAGTGCGGTTAACTACTCTCAACTCTATGGCTCGGTAACGGGTTCGGGTTTGGTCGATACGGCTGTCGGCTCCGACGCGAATATCCATCGCGCCTTTTCTACGAAGGGGACCGGCGTCAGCTATATGACAGCCGGGCAACACCAGTTTATCACCTCTGGCGGCGCACAGTTTATTGTGAATGATGTCGCGAGCGCCGTGAATTACGGTTCCTTGCAGGGTGGCCCCACGGGCGGCTGGCCAATCCTTACGTGGGGCGGGAGTGACGCGACGGTTAGCTCTGCCACTACGACCAAGGGGGCGGGCTCTCAATACTTTTACACAAACAGCACGACGAATAGGCAGTTTCAGCTAACGCATACCGCATCGGCGATTAACTATCCTTCCGTAACTGGCTCTCCCACGGCGGGAAACCCTGTGTGGAGTGTCGATGGTAGTGATGCAACCCTTACCCACCAACACAATGCTAAAGGGGCTGGCTCCCACTCGTTCTATGGCAGTGGCACGCTTCAATTCATTGTAGCCCCTCTTGCTTCTGCTGTTAGTCACTTTCAAGTGAATGGTGGCGCTACGGCGAGCGGTGTTGCACAGCGCGTTAATAGTGCCGAAGCGAACGCTTGGGCTTTGATGTACTCCAAAGGCGCGGGCGGTTTCCAGTTCTATGGCCAGGGCGATACTACGCAGTTTAGGCTCAATCCGGTGGCGTCTGCGGTTAATTATCCGCAGATCAGCGGAGCCGCTACAGGCGGCAACCCGCTGTATCAATCAGTAGGCTCTGACGCCAATGTATTGTTGTGGCTTTCTGACCAAGGTTCCGGTGGGACTGCAATTAGCTCTGCTAGTTGTACAGCGTTTAAGGTTGCGCCCGTAACAGGTGCCGTGAATTACCTACAGGTAGCAGGGGCAGCGACCGCGACCTCCGCTCGTATCTCAGTTCAAGGGACCGACGCGAATAACTCCCTCGATTACACAATCAAAGGAACGGCGGGTTATCACAGTTTCAAATCACGGGACGGTGGGAACCATATACTCGGCATCGGTGAAGGATATGGCGGTACTGGCCTCATCTACTTTCCCAATCAATCCCCCCCTACAGTCACCGCAGTAAGCGGCGGGCTTCTCTATGTCGAGGCGGGCGCTCTCAAGTATCGCGGCTCGTCGGGCACGATCACGACGCTCGGCGCGGCATAACCTCATCACTTAAACACACGTAAGGAGAATACAAAATGGCTATCACTTTTTGGGGTGGCATCGCCACCAAATCTAAAATCGAGGCAACGTCCGAGTGGGCATCCGTCGACGGTACAATCAAGAAAGTTCAGCGTAAGGAAAGTGGATTTTCGACGGCGTCCGAAACGGCCCGCGACGATTTGATCGCTGCAGCCGACGCGCTTACGCCTGATCTCGACGACGTCAAACAGGTACAAGTCTATAGCGCTGTGACGGACCCGGAAACGGGCGGCGCACTCGTCGACATTTCGTTCAAAAACGGGACTTCGATGCGGATCGGCGACGATGAGGCCGTACCAGCCGCATTGGCGACGGCACGCGACGCGTTCATCGCGGCGGTGACGGCAGACCTGTGATGTTGAGCCGCCAAGAAGCACAGGTGGTCTTGGAGCTCTTGAACCGAGTTTCGGTTCAAGGGCTCCAAGAGGCCACCAACCTCGCCGCCGTTGCCCAGAAAATCAGTGTTCTGGCGCAACGCCATCCCGACACGCCGTCGGATCAAAACTTAGAACCCGGAGATTGATATAATGTCGACAACTCAAGTCACGACGTCCGTAATTGCCGATGGTGCGGTTACTGCTGCGAAGGCTGGCGATAGTCTCGTAAGCGGCCAAGCCACCGTAACGGTTGCGCCTGATGATGTTGTGTTGATTGGCGACACGTCAGACAACGGAAAACCGAAGAAAGTCTCGGCACAGGAGGTCGCCAATCTGGCGCCGAGTAAGGTTATGCAGATGGTGAGCCTGCAGACCGGTGCGGTTGCGTCAGGCGTAAATGCTATTCCCGCCGATAACACCATCCCGCAGAACACCGAGGGCGACGAATACATGCAGCTCGCCATCACACCGACGGATGCAGCCAACACTCTTGTTGTCGAAGTGGTGGCATTCCTTGGTCACACCACGGCGGGCGGAACTTTTGTGGGAGCGCTATTCAGAGATGCTGTCGCGGATGCGCTCGCGGCGGGGCAGATGAGCAGTGCGGGTTCTATGAACCCTTTTACGTTCAAGCACATTATGGCTGCAGGTGGAACGTCGGAGATCATATTCAAGTTTCGCGCCGGTGAAGCCGGTGGTGCAACGACCTATTTCAACAGCTCAAACGGTATGCCGACTGGCATGTTTGGCGGCGTTGTTGCAAGCTCGATCACGGTCACTGAGTACAAGGCTTAGGGGTGTGTCCGAAAACCTACCGCCAAAATGGGTGACAGTTCCAAGGTGCAGGGTTGCTGTCGCGATCATAATGATCGGCGAATTAAAACCGTAACCAGATAAATGCATTGATCACTACGATGATATCAACCTCATTGAGGAAGCTGAAGGATGGAAGAACTCGGTCCTCCCCCGGACTTCGCTGAATTTGTCGCCATCTGGAACAAGGACCAAAACCTAACCACCCCACGTCATCACAAAAACATCTCGGCGTGGCTGGAAAAAAGTTGGAACGGAAAAGATCGCGAACTGCTTTTGATGGCGTTTCGCAATTCGGGCAAGTCGACTTTGGTCGGCCTTTTTTGTGCCTGGCTTTTGGCCCGTGATCCAAGCCTGCGCATCATGGTGTTGGCGGCGGATTTGTCGTTGGCGCGAAAAATGACGCGCAACGTCAAACGCATCATCGAACGCCATCCCATGTGCGCGGGCCTCAAACCCAAAAGCCGCGATCAATGGGCGTCGGATCAGTTCACCGTCAACCGCGACAGCGAACTGCGCGACCCATCGATGTTGGCCAAGGGCATCATCGCCAACATCACCGGATCGCGTGCCGACGTGGTGATTTGCGACGACGTCGAAGTGCCCAACACCTCGGACACGGCGCAAAAGCGCGAAGATTTGCGCGAGCGTTTGGACGAGATCGACTATGTCTTGGTGCCCGGCGGCTTGCAGCTTTACGTCGGCACGCCGCACACTTTCTACACCATCTATGCTAAGGTCGCGCGTCGCGATGTGGGTGAAGACCAGCCTTACCTCGATGGCTTCAAGCGCTTGGAAATTCCCATCTATGACGCCCAGGGGCGTTCCAGGTGGCCGGAGCGTTTTCCGACTAAGAAGATCGAAGCCATCCGCAGACGCACGGGTCCCAACAAGTTCCGCAGCCAAATGCTATTGCAGGCCGTCGATATCGCCGAAGGGCGATTGGATGCGGACCTCTTGATCCCTTACGGGGACGAATTGAGCTATGCGGAAATGAACGGCGAGGCGGTGCTCAGTCTTGGCGCGCAAAAGCTGGTGTCGGCCAGTGCATGGTGGGATCCCAGTTTTGGCGCGCCAGAGCGCGGCGACCGATCGGTCATCGCGTGTGTCTACACATCCGAAGATGGCCGCTATTGGCTGCACCGCATCAAGTATATGACCCATGATCCATCATTGGTGGCGGAGGTGTCGGAGGCCGAGCAGCTGTGCCGCATGGCGGTCGAGTTTGTCAACGATCTGCACCTGCCGTCCGTGACGCTGGAAACCAATGGCATCGGCAAGTTTCTCCCCAGCCTGTTGCGCCGGGAACTGGACAGCCAAGGGGTGGCGTGCGCGGTGCTGGAAAAGTCTTCCAGCGTCGCCAAGGATCGCCGCATCCTCGAAGCGTTCGACGCGCCGCTGGCGGCGGGGCGCATTCATGTGCACGAACGGGTCAAGGAAACGCCGTTCATCACGGAAATGCGTGAATGGCGCCCCGGTTGCAAAGCACCCGACGATGGGTTGGATGCGGTCGCGGGGTGCTTGTTGGCCGAACCCGTGCGGCTGCCGCGCAATCCCAATGCACAGCAAAAAACGATACGGCCAAGCTGGGCCGGCGGCGGTCGGGCGTTCGCGGCGAAAACCAGCTTCGAACTCTAAACGCTCTCGCAGGCCCGAAATCCGGCTGCGCGCCCCCGTTATTCAGCCCCCGTTATTCGACGGGGGTTTTTCTTTGCAATCACAACACATAAAAACAAAGGAGACCCACATGCAAACTGCATCGGGCCTGGATCTGATTTGGTGGGTCACCGCCGTTGAATTGCCCGCGTTGGCGGGCCTGTTTTGGATCGGTTGGCGCAATCACCGCGCCGCGCTCGACGACATCGATGAAGTCCGTCACGCAGCCGACGTGGGCTTGGCGCACCTGCGCGAAAATCTCGACGCCTACAAATTGGACGTGGCGAAAAGCTACGCCTCGATCTCGTATTTGCGCGACGTCGAAGAACGTCTCACCGGTCATCTCATCCGCATCGAAGAAAAGCTCGATATCACCCGCGCGGCGCGCGTCGGAGGTGTGAAATGAACGCGCCCGAAAAACTCTTCGACACCAAAACCATGAAACGGGACAACGATCTGCACGCCCAGCGCAAACGCGATGTTGATGTGTTGGCACGCACCATCTATGGCGAGGCACGCGGCGAACCCGTGCGGGGTAAGGAGGCAGTAGCCTGTGTCGTCATGAACCGCGTCAAACGCGCCAAGGCCCGGGGCGGTTATTGGTGGGGCGATACGGTCGAGAAGGTGTGTCTCAAGCCGTGGCAGTTTTCATGCTGGAACGAAAACGACCCCAACCGCGAAAAGATCGAACGGATCGAACCCGGCCACCGGGTGTTCGATACTTGTTTGCGCATCGCGCGCCGCGCGGTGTCGGGTTGTCTCGAAGATCCGACCCGTGGCGCGACCCACTACCACACCGAACAAGCCAGCCCGCCGTGGTCGCGCGGCCGTCCCGCATGTGCGGAGATCGGGCGTCACCTGTTTTACAACGACATCGAATAACGCGTTCAGGCAATCGCGTGGACAAAGGAGAATGCCATGTTTCCCGCAATCATCGCCCCGTTGCTGACGGGGTTGCTCGGCGTCGTCGACAAGGCGGTCGAAGACAAGGACCAAGCCGCCCAGATTAAGGCGCGGCTCAATGAACTGGCGCTGTCTGGCAACATGAAGGAACTGGAAGCGGCGGCGAGCATCATCGTCGCCGAAGCCCAGGGCGAAAGCTGGCTGCAACGCAATTGGCGACCGCTGCTGATGGTGCTGTTCGGCGTGATCATCGCCAACAACTATGTCGTGGTGCCAATATTCAACACCCCCGCCGCCGAAATTCCCCCCGACATGTGGGACCTGCTCAAACTCGGCGTCGGTGGCTACGTGGTCGGCCGCACGGTGGAGAAGGGGTTGAAGACGTGGCCTAAAACGTAAAACGGCGCTTCGTGATGAAGCGCCGTTTTCTTTAAGAGGACGTGCGGGACTATACCGTTTTGCGCGTGGCCTTGATGCAGTCGAGCACTTTGCGCGCGGCAGTGGGGATGTGGGTGCCGGGTTCGAACACGGCGGCGACGCCAGCATCGACCAAGAACGGATGATCGCGTTCCGGCACCACGCCGCCGACGATGATGACGATGTCGTCGGCGTCGCGCTTCTTGAGCTCATCGATCAGTTCCGGCACCAAGGTCTTGTGGCCGCCTGCTTGGGTGGATACGCCGATGGCGTGGACGTCGTTTTCGACCGCTTCCTGGGCGGCCTCGGCCGGCGTTTGGAACAGCGCGCCGACATCGACCTCGAAGCCCAAATCGGCGAACGCGGTGGAGATCACTTTCGCGCCGCGATCGTGGCCGTCCTGGCCCATCTTCACCACCAACATGCGCGGGCGACGACCGCGTTCAGTGGCGAAGGCTTCGACCTCATCGTGGGCTTGGGCGTAGGCGTCATCGCTTTTCAACGCTGCGCCGTACACGCCGGTGATGGTGTGGGTCGTGGCTTGGTAGCGGGTGTAGACGTCTTCCAAGGCGTCGGAAATTTCCCCCACCGTGGCGCGCACGCGGGTGGCCTTGATGGCGAGATCCAACAGGTTGCCGTCACCGGATTTAGCTGCATCGCGCAAAGCTTGCAACGCACCGTCGACAGCACCTTGGTTGCGGCTGGCGCGGATGTCGCCCAGGCGTTTGATCTGGGCGTCGCGCACCGCTGAGTTGTCGACCTCCAACAAATCGATCGGGTCTTCCTTGTCCAGCGTGTACTTGTTCACGCCGACCACGACTTCTTCCAAGCTGTCGATGCGCGCCTGTTTGCGCGCGGCGGCTTCTTCAATGCGCATTTTCGGCAGGCCGGTCTGCACCGCCTTGGTCATGCCGCCGACGTCTTCGACCTCTTTGATCAGTTTGCGGGCCTCAACGGCGACCGCGTTGGTGAGGCTTTCGACATAAAAGCTGCCGGCCAGCGGATCGACGACCTTGGTGATGCCGGTTTCTTCCTGCAGAACCAACTGGGTGTTGCGCGCGATGCGCGCGGAAAACGGCGTCGGCAAGGCCAGCGCTTCGTCCAGCGAGTTGGTGTGCAGGCTTTGCGTGCCGCCCAACACCGCCGCCATGGCCTCGACCGTGGTGCGGATGACGTTGTTGTAAGGGTCCTTTGCCGTCAGCGACACGCCCGATGTCTGGCAGTGGGTGCGGAGCATTTTCGATTGCGGGTTTTTCGGATTGAACTGTTCCATCAGTTCCGCCCACAGCACGCGTGCGGCGCGCAGTTTGGCGACTTCCATGAAGAAGTTTATGCCGATGGCGAAAAAGAACGACAAGCGCGGTGCAAAGCTGTCGACGTCCATGCCCGACGCAATGGCGGTGCGCACGTATTCGATGCCGTCGGCGATGGTGTAGGCCAATTCCTGCACGCAGGTCGCCCCGGCTTCTTGCATGTGATAGCCGGAAATCGAGATCGAGTTGTAGCGCGGCATGTGCTGGGAGGTGTAGCCGATGATGTCGGACACGATCCGCATGCTTGGTTCGGGCGGATAGATATAGGTGTTGCGCACCATGAACTCTTTGAGAATGTCGTTCTGGATGGTGCCCGACAGCTTGGACTGATCGACGCCTTGCTCTTCGGCCGCGACGATGTAGCCCGCCAGCACCGGCAGCACGGCACCGTTCATGGTCATGGAGACGCTCATCTCGTCCAACGGAATGCCGTCGAATAGGATTTTCATGTCTTCGACGCTGTCGATCGCCACGCCGGCCTTGCCGACGTCGCCGCTGACGCGCGGGTGATCAGAATCGTAGCCGCGATGGGTGGCCAGATCGAACGCCACCGACAGGCCTTTTTGGCCGGCCTTGAGATTGGCGCGATAAAACTTGTTGGATTCTTCCGCGGTGGAAAAGCCCGCGTATTGACGGATCGTCCACGGACGACCGGCGTACATGGTGGCGCGCGGTCCGCGCATGAACGGATCGAAGCCGGGCAGGGAGTTGACCTGCTCGATCCCTTCCAGATCTTCAGCCGTATAAAGCGGTTTGACCGCGATGCCTTCCGGCGTTTCCCAGATCAGTTCTTCGGGGCCTGCGCCCTTTAATTCTTTCGTTGCTAAAGCATCCCATTGTGTCAGGGTTGGCTTGTCGTTCATATCCCCAGGTCCTCTGCCCTTTTCGAATGGGCCGCGTATCTCCCCATAGCGGCCGCCAAAGGCAATAAGTATAGCGGTCACGTGCTGCAGTGCGAATACATATTTCGCACGTGCGAAACACCCGTCGCTTCTCAACGCACAGTGGCGAACTTATCCACAAGATATTGTGTCTTCATAGGTGCATTCTTCCTCAATGTTGTTATTATGCCCTCAGCGGCACTGATGAGCCGCGACCGAAAATAACAAGGGGTTTCGGCTTGCAATGGCGCTCAGGGCATCACCAGAGCGCATGAGCCAAGGATAATCGGAGTAGATTGATGAGTGTCGAGGAATGGACGCCTGAACGTATTAAGGTTTTGATCGCCCTGTGGGAAGAGGGGCTGCCCACCAGCGAGATCGGCCGCCGTCTCGGCGTGACCAAAAACGCTGTGGTTGGCAAAGTGCACCGTTTGGGGCTGAAAAAGCGCCAGTCGCCGATTCGCCAAACCGCGGCGACCACGGCTCAGCCGAAAAAACCCAAAAAGATCGTTGCGCCGACGCCAGTCGCATCCTCTGTACCGTCCGGCGATGTGGTTCGGTTGGAAGAGTTGACGGCGGCCATGTGCTGCTGGCCCGAAGGTGAACCCGGCACCCCGGAATTTCACTTTTGCGGCAAGCCTGCCGCGCAGGACAAGCCCTATTGCGAGGCGCACTGTGCACGTGCGTATGTGAAGGTATCGAAAGATAAGAAACGGGCGGTTGCATCGACGGCTTTGCCGAAACCGAGCAACGATTTCGAAGCCGCCTAGCGGTTTCTCCTTGTGCTCTCGGTCGGATTTATCCGGCTTGGCGTACAGCCCCAAAAGACCCTCAAAATGGACCGATCCCGAGTTTTCTCGAGGTGGTCGATTTTGGGGGTCTTGGCTTTTTTGCGTTTGGGCCCCCGGATGCGGGGATGGGGGCAAAAGGCTTAGGCGTTGATTTCCAACACGCCGTCGTTTTGCAGCTGGTTGGTGACCTCGATCAAGCGAATCACCGCAGCGCCCAATTGTTCGTCGTCGATACCGTCGGTGAAACGGTATTCCAGATCCTCCGACAACATCTTGTGTTTGCGTTCACTCATGTTGTCGAACAGCTTGGCATGCAAAAGGGTGTCGTTTTCGGTGCTTTTGAGAAACACCAAGATGTCGTCGTCCGTGACGCTCATGATCAGTTTTTGCAGCCCCGTGTCGTTGCCGGCTTTCAGGCGTTCGGCCAGGTCGCGGGCTTCATCGATGGGGCTGACGGTTGAAATGGCGCCGGGCGTGAGAGATTTCACAGACTCCATCAGCAAGACTTTGAGTTCACGCGTGGTCAGCGTGTGGGTGGTGTCGTCGAACGAAATGGCGTACACCCCATTTTGAGCTTTTTTGACGCTGATCTTCATGCCTGGATGTGGTTCTCAAATCGCCCCTAAGAATGCTAAACCCTCTCATAGCTGAGGCGGATTGACAAGTGTCATGGGCCACCGCAGAGTCGCTGCCAAGCAAGCCCCTAAGTACATATAATATGAGAAAAGTGAGAACATGATGTCGAACCGTATCTGGACCATCTACCTGTCGGGCGAAATTCATAGCGATTGGCGCGAGCGTATCGCCCAAGGCGCCGAAGAGGCCGGGTTGCCTGTGGAGTTCGTTTCGGCGGTCACCGATCACGATGTTTCCGATAAATGTGGCGTTGAGATCTTAGGTGTCGAGGCAACAGGATTTTGGACCGATCACAAGGGGGCCAAGGTGAATGCGTTGCGCACCCGGGTGTTGCTTGAAGAAGCCGATATCGTGGTGGTGCGTTTTGGCGATAAGTACCGCCAATGGAATGCCGCTTTCGATGCCGGTTACGCCGCCGCCATCGGGACGCCGATGATCACGTTGCATGATCGGGAACTGACACACGCGCTGAAGGAAGTCGATGCCGCGGCGCTGGCAGTGGCCGAAACGCCTGAGCAGGTGGTTCGTCTGTTGACTTACACCATTAAGGGTACGCTGTAACGCCTGCCTGATGGCGTAAAAACGACGTAAAAAAGCGGGGCCAGGGGCACCGCTTTTTTTGATGGTTAGACTGTTTCGCGCCGTCGCTGGGGTCAGTTCAGGCGGTTCACAAGTTCCTTGAGAACCGTCTCGGCCCGCCCGGTTTCGATTTGGCAGGTACCAGCATTGGCATGGCCGCCGCCGCCGTATTCCAACATCACCGAGCCGATGTTCACCGGATTGGTGCGGTTCAGGATCGATTTACCGACCGCCATAATGGTTTTTGTGCCGTCCGACGTGTTGGTCAACTGGATCGAGACGTTACACTCAGGGAAAAGGGCGTAGATCGTGAAGCGATTGCCGGCATAGACCGTTTTTTCATTGCGCAAATCAACAACCACGACGTTGTCTTGAACCGTGCTGCAAGCACGCAGCTGAAGCTCGAACTTTTCTTCGTGTTCGAGGTACAGATGGGTGCGTTCCTCGACATCGGGAATGGCGAGGATTTCTTCTACGGGGTGATGGCGTACATACACCATCATGTCTTTCATCAGCTGTTCGTGGCTAATCTCGAAATCTTCAAAACGCGACAGCCCGGTGCGCGGGTCCAAGATGTAGTTCAGGAGCGTCCACGGTTCCGGGGCGAGGATGTCCTCTTCGGTGAACTGCGCGCTGTCGGCCCGATCGACGGCGTCCATCAGGTCGTCGGGAATGGCCGGGAATTTGTCTTTACCGCCGAAATAATTGTAAACCACGCGGGCCGCCGACGGCGCATCGGCCTCGATGATGTGGTTGTCGCGCTTGCCGACGCGTTCCGTTTCACTGATGTGGTGATCGAAACACAGATGCACGCCTTCCACGTAGGGCAGGTTGGTGGTGATGTCGTTTGCCGTGATCTGCACCAAGCCATCTTGCATGGCTTTGGGTTCGGCAAACACAACGTCGTCAATGAGGCCCAACTCGATCAGCAGGCCCCCTGCGACTACGCCATCGAAGTCTGCACGGGTCACAAGACGGTATTTTTTGTCGTCGGACATGGCACTCAATCTCTATGCGTCAACTGTTTCCACACCCCTAAGATAGGGCGTAGACACCTCTCTGTCCTTGGACAGGTTTGAATTTATCGGTCACGCCCAGGACGGTTTCTGCGCCGCCGAGGAAAAGCATGCCGTCTTTGGGCATCAGCCGGGAAATGTTATCCAAAACCTTGCCCTTGGTTTCCGCATCGAAATAGATCAACACGTTTCGGCAAAACACGATGTCAAAGCCGCCAAGTTGTTTTAGATCGTCAAGAAGGTTCCAGTACTTGTACTGAACCATGGTCTTGATTTCGGGTTTGATTTCCCAGGTCTCATCTTTTTTGTCGAAATATTTCAGCAGCAGTTGGATGGGCATTCCGCGCTGTACTTCAAACTGCGAATACATCCCGCCTGCGGCTTTTTTGAGGATATCGTGGGAAATATCGGTGCCCACGATATCGATTTTCCAACCGGCCAGTTTTACGCCCAACTCTTTGAGAATGATGGCGATGGAATAAGGTTCCTGGCCGGACGAGGCGGCCGCGCACCAGATGCGCAGATGCTTCTGCGCCTGTCGCTTTTCGAGAATCGGCGGCAGCACTTCGTCGCGCAGCAAGTCGAACGGCTTAACATCGCGAAAGAAGAACGATTCGTTGGTTGTCATCGCTTCGGTGACTTCAACGATCAAAGCTTCTTCCTTGCGCGAGCGCAAGTGACCGATCAGGTCTTCAAGACCTTTCAGACCGTGCTTGCGCGCGACCGGCATCAACCGGCTTTCCAGCAGGTACGCTTTGTCGGGTGTCAGCACCAGGCCGGAACGGCCTTTGATCAGCGTGCTGATGAACTCAAAATCTTCGGGGCTCACGTCGAGTACTCCGTGGCAGGCAGTTAGATCAAGCCCACTTGCTGGAACTTGGCCTGAATAATGTCGGAATCGAACGGTTTCATGATGTACTCGTTCGCGCCAGCGGTCATAGCTTCTTGGATGTGATCGAGATCATTTTCCGTCGTGCAAAAGACCACGATGGGCTTGTCGCCGCCGGGGGCTTTGCGCAGCTCACGCAGAAAGGTGATGCCGTCCATGACGGGCATGTTCCAATCAAGCAGAACGGCTTCAGGCATTTTCGCCATGCAGGCGTCCAATGCTTGTTGGCCGTCCGCGGCTTCCTCGGTTGCGAATTCCAGTTCCTGCAATATCTTGCGGGCGACCATGCGAATGACCTTGGAATCATCAACAATGAGACAGGTTTTCATTGCTATAGAATCTTCTTTCCAGGAGTTCCCTTGGATTAAACGGTAAGGTCAGATTGCGAGATCTTTCCATACCACGAAGCTTTGGCCTTTTGGCGAAGGCCTAATGTTTAGTCATACTTTGTCGCACCCCACTCTTAATAAAGGGCAAAGCCCCTGAATTCGCAAGCCGAATCTGCACATCGCCTGTAATCTAAGGAAATAAGCATGAAGTCCGTGCGTTAAGGAAAACCGGCCATGCGCCGAACATCCGAGGGGCTGTAGCCGTTTTGGCGTAAGTCACGGATGGTTTCGGCTTTATCGCGTTTGGCCAAGCGCCGTCCATCGGCTGCGACCAACAATCCGTGGTGATGATAAGCCGGAGTGTCGAGACCGAGCAGCTTTTGCAGCAAGCGGTGGATATGGGTGGCGGGAAACAAGTCTTCGCCGCGCGTGACCAAGGTTACCCCTTGCAGGTGATCGTCGATGGTGACGGAAAGGTGATAACTGGTCGGGATGTCCTTGCGCGCCAGCACCACGTCGCCAAAAATCTCCGGCCGCGCCGACACCCGGCCTTGAACGGCGTCGATCCAATGCAGTGCACCCGCCGCTTGGATGGCACGCGCCATATCCAGGCGGAGGGCGAACGGCGTGCCGCTGTCGGCGCGGGCCTTGCGTTCTGCGTCGCTCAGCATCAGGCAGGTGCCGGGGTAGATGGGGCCGTCGGGCCCGGAGGCAACCAGATGCGGTGCGCCGTTCGCCGCTTCGATTTCAGCCTTGATATCGGCGCGGGTGCAAAAACAGGGATACAAAAGCCCCATACGGTTCAAGCGGTCGAGGGCGCTTTCGAAATCCGCCAAATTGTCCGATTGGCGACGCACGGGCTGTTCCCATTCCAAGCCCAGCCAGGCCAGATCTTCATAAATGGCGGTTTCGAATTCTGGACGGCAGCGCCCGGCATCAATGTCTTCGATGCGCAAGATGAAACGCCCCGAACCATCAAGGTTTGGGCCCTTGGCGGCACGGTAGGCGAACAACGCCGCATAGGCGTGGCCCAGATGCAGAAAACCCGTGGGGCTGGGGGCGAAACGGGTCACCACGGGGAGATTTTCCGAACGAATTGGCGTTTGAAGGTCGCTCATGTTCTCAAAATGAAAGCAAAGCCAAATTCGTGCAAGGCAATTGCCTTTTTGAGGCTTCGGTTTTATCCATGTGGTGGGAATTAGATTTGAAGGCTGTGGTATGGTGAAACGTTTTATACATCGCCACCAACCCGGAAATTCGGCCATATGCTGGCTAAAGTCTGGCTTTGGCGCGGCTATTGGGTTGGGCGCTGTCGGTCTGTTTGGCGAATTGAGCCATCAACCGTTTTTGATCGCGCCGTTTGGCGCGTCGTGCGTGTTGCTGTTTTCCGTGCCCAAAAGTCCGCTGTCGCAGCCCGTGAACGTGATTGGCGGGCATTTGGCCGCGAGCGCCTTGTCGATCGCATTGCGGGGCTTTTTACCGCCGGAATGGTGGGCGATTTCGTTGGCCGTTGGCGCGGCCATCGCATTGATGGCGATGTTGCGTATCACCCATCCACCCGCGGGCGCAGATCCGGTGGTGATTTTCTTGTCCGATCCTGGTTGGAGCTTTCTGTTCGTGCCCATTTTGCCGGGGTGTTTGGTGCTGGTCGGTATCGCCACCTTGGTTCACATGATTCCACCCAGAACCATTTATCCCTTGGTATTGGAATGGGTTATGCGGGAAGACGAAGACCCTCAAGCCCCTGACCCAGATCCGGAAGAGGATCTCAAGGCATGAAAAAAAACGGTGGTAAAACCGTATTTGGTGTAAAGTTTTGGTAACGGAAACCATATAGAGTATCGTTAGGGGACGCATCAGGAGACGTTTTGTGAATTCGCCTCACCGCATTTCGCCGATCAAGCAAGCCTGCTCCCTCGTGGGCAGGTCTCAATCGTCGTTTTCGGGCCATGAACCGATTTCGGCACGGACCGTGGTCTCTCATCGGCCTTCGACTCCCACCAGCATAATTGCCGCCGCCCGCGTTTTCGCGGGCTTTTTTGTGCGTGAATTTTCGGCGGAGGTGGGCGCATGAGCGGCTTGCAAACCTTGGTGCTTAACGCCGACTATCGTCCCCTGTCTTACCATCCCCTGTCGTTGTGGTCGTGGAAGGATGCGGTTTCGGCGCTGTTCATGGAACGGGTCAATCTGGTCGAGAGTTACGACAAGGTGGTGCGCTCTCCCAGCCTCGAATTCAAGGTGCCGTCAGTGGTGGCGTTGAAACGCTACGTCACCTTCAACGGCCGACCCGCGTTTACCCGTTACAACATCTACCTGCGCGACGATTTCACCTGTCAATATTGCGGCCATGCTTTTTCGGCGCGCGAATTGACCTTTGATCACGTCATGCCGCGTTCGCGGGGGGGCTTGACCGAATGGTCGAACGTTGTCGCGGCATGTTCGCCGTGCAACTTGAAAAAGGCCAATCATACACCCGAAGAAGCGGGTATGCCGCTGATCCAAGATGCCCTGGAGCCATCGATCCGCAGGCTCAATCAGGTGGCGCGCCGCCTGCCGCCTTCGGATATGCATCACAGCTGGCTCGATTATCTGTATTGGGACAGCGAACTCGAACTTTAGGATACCGCTCAACCCGGTTTCATGCCCTGGTTGATACACCCGAAATCGCCTTAAAAACCCTTGCGTTCAGTACTTTTGTGCGTATAGTGCGCGCTTTAGAGCTTTCCGGGAATGTGGATGGTGCCCTTCGTTGGCAGTCTTCCCGCCCTTCAACCCTCCTTTCGGGGGCTGACTGGGACTACTGGAACAACAAACAACGTACTGAAAAATAAGGTAGATTTACCATGTCGAAGCGTATTCGCTCGAAATACAAGATTAACCGCCGTTTGGGCGTGAACCTCTGGGGTCGCCCCAAGTCTCCGGTCAACGCCCGTGAATACGGCCCCGGCCAGCACGGTCGCCGCCGTTCCAAGCCGACCGATTACGGCACCCAGTTGATGGCCAAACAGAAGCTCAAGGGCTACTACGGCAACATCTCCGAAAAGCAGTTCCGCAAGTACTACGCCGAAGCCGTGCGTCGTAAAGGCGATACCTCCGAGAACCTGATCGGTATTTTGGAAAGCCGTCTGGACGCCGTGGTCTACCGCATGAAGTTCGTGCCGACCGTGTTTGCGTCCCGTCAGTTCGTCAACCACGGCCACGTTCTGGTCAACGGCAAGCGCGTCAACATTCCGTCCTACATGGTCAAGGAAGGTGACGTGGTCGAGATCAAAAGCGGTTCCGAAGTGATCCCGATGGTCATCGAAGCGATGAACTCGTCCGAACGCGAAATTCCCGATTACATGGACGTCGACGTGAAAAAGGGCAAAGGTTCCTTCGTTCGCGTCCCGAAGCTGGAAGACGTGCCGTACCCGGTTCAGATGGAACCGAACCTGGTTATCGAATTCTATTCGCGCTAACCGCGCCGAACACGGAATTCGCGCCAGAAGCGCATTCAAAAGGCCACTCCTCAGGGAGTGGCCTTTTTTGCGCCTATATTATCCAAAAATAATTTGTACAACTTATGGGTTTGAGTTACATTCCCCTTGGGCAAACGTAAAGCGGGCGGGCAGCAGGGAATGGATCATTTGACGTTGAACGAATCGATGCTGGTCGGGCACCGGCAAATCGATGCCGGGCATGCTGCACTCGTCGGACTTGTGAACAAGTGCGTTGATTTAGTCGGGAATTCGGTCGCTGCGGCAGAACTCCACACGGTCCTCATTGAGCTGAGAGACATGTTCGTGCGGCACATCGACGAAGAAGAAACCATCATGCGGGATCTCGGCTACCCGGACATGGAGGTGGAGCGAAACGAGCATGTCGACGGCATGAAGCGGCTCAATCAACTTTTGGATCAGTGCCGCGAAGGTGCTGATTTGGACGAATTGTTGCGTGAAGTTTCGGGGCTCTTATTGACGGTCTTCATCAAGTCGGATATGGGCTTTAAAAGTTTTCTGCAAAGCATCGATTACCAAGATGAACCTCGCGGCGATGGCGAGGGTGCGTTCGTTGTGTAAATTTCGGCTTACGATGCACGCGCGAAGAAAGCGCGGATTTTGGTTAAGAAAGCTCCAGCGGCTTCATCGACTTGCAGGCTGAGGTCGGCCTGGGCCGTGTCGCTGAGCACCGCGATGTTATGAATTTCGCGTTCGGCGATGGCGTGACTGAGCAGCGGCGCCACTTCTGGGTTGCTTTCCATCAATTCCGACATGTTGGCCTTGGTGATTTCGCACAACACGCTGTCCGCGGCGCAGACGATGGTGGCGGATCGTTTTTCGCCGGTGAGCATGGATTTTTCACCAAAGAACGTCCCAGGTCCGAGGTCGGCAACCTGCAAACGGCTGCCGTCGTCTTGGTCGATGAACACTTCAAGAAGACCTTCGGCCAGAATGAACATCGAATCCCCCATCTCGCCTTCGCGCACCACCACATCTCCACGTGACATGGATTTGACGGTCATGCGTTCGGCGATAAAGATGAGGTCTTCTTCGGCCAGGGATGAAAATAGCGACAGGCGACCGAGTTGATGCACCTGGTCTTTGTCGTAGTTCCAGTTGCGTTGGCGCCACGGCATGCGCGCCAAGAACACATCGCGCCGCGGCGGCGTCAAACTCAGCCCTGCGTGATTGAGGTGCGAGGCGATGTTGGCGATGATCGTATTGCGGGCTTTGCTGGGGGTGACCTTTGTGGGGTTGAGGAAATAACGTAGACGGTATTCGATGCCGTGTGGCGATATGCCATTGGCGCGTACTTTGGGTGCCGGGTGGGCCAGCGGTCCGGCATTACCGATGGATTGCGTAAGCGCTGCACCCAGAATACGCAAAGCCCTATCGGTGGGGACGCTAAAGTCCAAGACCACATCGATTTGAAAGCGTCCGACCAAGTCGGGCATGTCGAAATTGGTGACAATGGTCGTGGTGAGGAAGCTGTTGGGGATGATCACCATGGTGCGCGATGTGGTCCACAACCGGGTGGTGCGCCAGTTTGTTTCTTCGACGCGTCCGACATATTCGCCAAAGCGGGTGTGGCAGTTGATGAAATCGCCGACCTTGAAGGGCCGCTCCATATGGATTGCCAGCCCCGAAAACGTGTCTAAGATCAGGTTGCGTAAAGCAAAGCCGATGATCAAGCCGAGTGCGCCGGATGTCGCCCACAGGGCGGTTACGGACTGATCGTAAACATTGGCGAGGATGCCCGATAGGGCCAGGAAGAAAACCACCACGCCGCTGAGCTGTACGATCAGGCGGGGTGGGTTTCGACCGAGCGTTTTTGTGACGAACCCCTGCCAAATGATCAAAACGATCAGTCGGTTGAATAGATATGCCCCACTCAGCCAAACGAGTGTTTGCGCTGCTTGTGATGCAGGAATTTCCCACGATGCGGGCAGGAGCGAGATGTTGGCGACCAGGTAATGGAGGCCAATGGTCGATAAGAGCGCAACAATAGGCACAAATGTGCGTGCCAAAAAATTGGTCCAAGTCGATGATGTCACAGAGCAGCCCCCCGACTGACAGGCCCGCGCACGAGCAATTTCGTCCTTTTACAATTGCCCGAGCAGGAAATGCTACAAAAATATGACAAAATACAAATCTGCCCATGAAAAAGGCCGCCCCGGTGAGGAGCGGCCTTTCAGAAGTGCGGTGGGCGTCAGCCGAATTAAGCGGCTTGGTAGGCGATGCCCTTGTCGTCGAACAGCTTTTGCAGTTCGCCGGTTTGGTACATTTCCTTGACGATGTCGCAACCGCCGATGAATTCGCCTTTGACGTAGAGCTGCGGAATGGTCGGCCAATTGGAATAGGCTTTGATGCCTTCACGGATTTCCATGTCTTGCAGCACGTCGATGCCTTTGAATTTGACCTGCATGGTGCTCAGCGCACCGACGACTGCGGCGGAAAAACCGCACTGCGGGAACATCGGGTTGCCCTTCATGAACAGCACCACGTCGGTGCTGTCGATTTCAGATTTGATGCGGTCGAATACGGGATTGTCACTCATGTTTTCATAAATCCTTTTGAATTGCACTCTGCGCGGCGCTTAAGCGTCTTCGGGAGCTGAGGTCTGAAGGCCCAATGCGTGCAGGGCTTGATCCATGCTGCCTTTCAGTGCGGCGTAGACCATTTGATGCTGTTGCACACGGGATTTGCCGATGAAGGCTTTCGACACCACGCGCGCGGCGTAGTGATCGCCGTCGCCGCGCAGGTCTTCGATGTAAACCTCGGCATCGGGCAAACCTTCCTTGATCAGGCGTTCGATCTCAGCGGCTTCCATCGCCATGGGGTATCTCCTCTAAATTAAAACCGGACTTATTCGTAATCCGGGTGGGCCATGTAGTCCGGCATCCAGGCTTCGTGGGCCTCAGACAAGTTGCTAACGGATATGGTCCCTGCGTTTGCAATGGTCAAGGCATCACTTTGGACCACGCCGATTTTACTGGCAACCACGCCGGCGCGTGCCGCCGCGGACAACAGGGCATCGGCGTCGCGGGTGGTGGCGAGGTAGCGAGCCTGATCTTCACCGAACAACCACGCATGCAAAGGCAACGCGCCGCTTTGGTCTTCGACGTTGGCGCCAAGACCGGACTTCATCGCCATTTCCGCCAGGGCGACACCAAGGCCGCCATCGGACAGATCATGACAGGCAGTGATGTGGCCGTCGAGGATCTGGCTGCGCACGAAATCGCCGTTCTTGCGTTCCGCCACCAAATCGACGTGCGGGGCGGAACCTTCGTTGCGGCCTTCGATTTCCGCCAGGTACTGGGTCGCGCCCATATGTCCGGCGGTCTCACCGATCAGCACGATCGCTTCGCCTTCGGCGACAAAGCCCATGCCTACGGCCTTGCTGACGTCCTTGATCAGCCCCACGCCACCGATGGTCGGGGTGGGCAGAATGCCTTGGCCGTTGGTTTCGTTATAGAGCGACACGTTGCCGGACACGACCGGATAGTCGAGCGCAATGCACGCTTCGCCGATGCCCTGAACCGCGCCGACGAATTGGCCCATGATTTCCGGACGCTGCGGGTTGCCGAAATTCATGTTGTCGGTGATCGCCAACGGCAACGCGCCGGTAGCGGTGATGTTGCGATAGGTTTCTGCAACCGCTTGACGCCCACCCTCGATGGGATCGGCGACGCAATAGCGCGGCGTCACGTCGGACGACATGGCGACGGCCTTGTTCGATCCGTGAATGCGCACCATCGCGGCGTCGCCGCCGGGACGGCCCAAACCCGTGGTGTCGCCCATGACCATGTGGTCGTACTGTTCCCAGATCCAGCGCTTGGAACAGCCGTTCGGGGTGCTGACCAAGGTCTTGATCGTGGCCATGATGTCGGCCGGCGCAGCGACGTCTTCAGGTTTGATATCGGGGCGCTTGGGGGTCGGCACGTGCGGACGGTCGTACTCGGGGCTGGCTTCGGCCAGCGGGTCGATGGGCAGATCACCGACCATTTCGCCCTTGTGGAACAGACGCATGCGCCCGGTGTCGGTAAGCTCGCCGATGATGGCGAAGTCCAATTCCCACTTTTCGAAGATGGCTTTGGCCATCTCTTCTTTGCCGGGTTTCAGCACCATCAGCATGCGCTCTTGAGATTCCGACAGCATCATCTCGTAAGGCGTCATGTTCTGTTCGCGCTGCGGCACGTTGTCCAGGTTCATGTCGATGCCGACACCGCCTTGGGACGCCATTTCGAAGCTCGAAGAGGTCAAACCCGCCGCGCCCATGTCTTGAATGGCGACGATGGCGTCGGTCTGCATCAATTCCAGGCATGCTTCCAACAGCAGCTTTTCGGTGAACGGGTCGCCGACTTGAACCGTGGGGCGTTTTTCTTCCGAATCCTCGGTGAATTCGGCCGACGCCATGGTCGCGCCGTGGATGCCGTCGCGGCCGGTCTTGGAACCGACGTAAACCACCGGATTGCCGATGCCCGCAGCGGCGCAATAGAAGATGTTCTTGGCGTCCGCCAGGCCGACGCACATGGCGTTGACCAAGATGTTGCCGTCGTAGCTGGCATCAAACTCGCATTCGCCGCCCACCGTGGGCACGCCCATGCAGTTGCCGTAGCCGCCGATGCCTTCGACCACGCCATGCACGAGGTGACGGGTTTTCGGATGATCCGGTACGCCGAAACGCAGGGCGTTCAAGTTGGCGATGGGCCGCGCGCCCATGGTGAACACGTCGCGCATGATGCCGCCGACGCCCGTCGCCGCACCTTGGTACGGTTCGATGTAGCTGGGGTGGTTGTGGCTTTCCATCTTAAAGACGATCGCGTCGTCGTCGCCGATGTCGATGATGCCGGCGTTTTCGCCCGGGCCGCAAATCACCCACGGCGCTTTGGTCGGCAGGGTCTTAAGCCACTTTTTCGACGACTTGTAGGAACAATGCTCCGACCACATGACGGAGAAAATGCCCAATTCGTTGAGGTTCGGTTCGCGGCCCATGATGTCGAGCACCATTTGGTACTCGTCTTCGCTGAGACCGTGTTCCTTGACGATTTCGGGGGTGATGGTGGTCATGTCTGTTGCTCCCCCTTAGGCCGCAATGCTTTTGATCAGGCCGTCGAACATCGGCCGTCCGTCGGTGCCGCCCAGCAACGGGTCGACCAGACGTTCGGGGTGCGGCATCAGGCCCAGCACGTTGCCGGCCTCGTTGAGCACGCCGGCGATGTCGTTGATCGAACCATTGGGGTTCTTAACGTAGCGGAACGCCACTTGGCCGTTGCCTTCGATGGCTTTCAAGGTTTCAGCGTCGGTGAAGTAGTTGCCGTCGTGGTGCGCCACCGGATAGGTGACGATCTCGCCGGCATCGTAGCCGCTGGTGAACACGGTGTCGTTGCGCTCGACCTTCAGTTTCACATCTTTGCAGATGAACTTAAGGTTTGCGTTGCGCATCAGCACGCCCGGCAGCAGGCCGCTTTCGCACAGCACCTGGAATCCGTTGCACACGCCGAGCACCGGTGCGCCGCGGTTCGCGTGCTTGACCACTTCGGCCATGATCGGCGAACGCGCCGCCATGGCGCCGCAGCGCAGATAATCGCCGTAGGAAAAGCCACCCGGAATGGCGACCAGATCGTAGCCGGACAAATCGGTCTCGCGGTGCCAGACCATGTCGACGGGGGAGCCAAGGGATTGCTCCAGCGCAACCTGCATGTCGCGGTCGCAGTTGGAGGCGGGGAATACGATGACGCAGGCTTTCATGGGACTCAGCCTTCGATGTCGATGGTGTAGTTCTCGATAACCGTGTTGGCGAGCAGCTTTTTGCACATCTCGTCCACTTGGGCGCGGGCTTTGTCCGCGTCGGTCTCGGCCAGTTCCAGTTCGATGAACTTGCCTTGGCGTGCTTCGTTGACGCCGCCAAAGCCGAGCGAGGAGAGGGTGTGTTCGATGGCCTTGCCCTGGGGGTCGAGGACGCCGTTTTTCAAGGTGACGTGAACTTTGGCTTTCATGGGTGCTCTCTGAGATGCTCTCTGATTGATCGTAGAAACGAACTCAGGCCGAGGGTTGCCTCGGCCTGAGTGAGTTGAGACGTTACTGCAGGGTGTCCGGTCCGGCGAGATCGCCAGGGCCCGATTCCGGCAAAATGCCGAGACGCCGTGCGACTTCCTGGTAGGCCTCTTCGACATTGCCCAGGTCGCGGCGGAAGCGGTCTTTGTCCAGCTTCTCGTTGGTGTTCATGTCCCACAGGCGGCAATTGTCGGGGCTGATTTCGTCGGCGAGGATGATGCGCATTTGCTCTTCATCCCAAACGCGGCCGAATTCCAGCTTGAAATCCACCAAACGGATGCCGATGCCCAAAAACAGGCCGGTGAGGAAATCGTTGATGCGCAGCGACATGGACATGATTTCATCCATATCGGGCGGGGTGGCCCAGCCGAACGCGGTGATGTGCTCTTCGGAAATCATCGGATCGTCCAGCGCGTCGGACTTGTAATAGTACTCGACGATGGAACGCGGCAGCGGCGTGCCTTCGGGCATGTCAAAACGCTTCGCCAGCGAGCCTGCGACGATGTTGCGCACCACCACCTCGATGGGGATGATTTCAACTTCGCGCACCAACTGTTCGCGCATATTGAGGCGACGCACGAAATGGGTGGGAATGCCGATATCCGCGATCTTGGTCATCAAGTACTCGGAGATGCGGTTGTTCAGCACACCTTTGCCGGTGATGGTGCCCTGCTTTTTGTTGTTGAAAGCGGTGGCGTCGTCCTTGAAATATTGGACCACGGTGCCGGGCTCGGGACCTTCGAAGATCACCTTTGCCTTGCCTTCATAAAGCTGCCTGCGTTTGGCCATGATATCTGCTTTCCGTTGGTGGCCCGGGAGCGCACTTTCACCGTGAGCCCATCGCGCCTTTAAGAAGGGGGTGATATAGCACTTGGACGGCGGCAAAACAATGTTTCAAAGCTATTTTGAGGCGCTTTTCCCCGCATGGCCGGGCGGTTAAATGGGCACGCTGCCGCCGGTATCGAGCACCCTGCTGCGCGGAAGGCTTACGGTTACGGTCGTGCCGTGGCCCAGACTGCTGTCTATATGCAGTATTCCGCCATGCATTTCCACCAATGAACGCGTTAGATACAGGCCCAGGCCGACCCCTTCGCTGGGTGCCGACATAATGTCGCCAATTTGCGAAAACGGCTCCAGCGCACGGGGAATATCCTCTTCGGACATGCCGATTCCCGTGTCCGCGATGGTGATCTTCAAGCCGCCGCGCTCATCGATGCCGATGTCCATGGCGATGTCGCCGCCACGCGGCGTGTATTTGACCGCGTTGGTCAGTAGATTGATGAAAATTTGCTTCAAGCGGACCGAATCACCCATCACCACCGGCGACGGGTTGGGCAGGTCGGCCAGCAGGGTGATGTCCTTGTCGTTGGCGCGGCTGTTCACCAGTTTTCGGCAGGTTTCCGCGATGCGTGAAATTTCCACTTGGCTTTCATTGAGCTGCAGATTGCCGCTTTCGATCTTCGACATGTCCAAGATGTCGGTGATCAGTTCCAAGAGATGTTCCCCCGAATCGTGAATGTCCTTGGTGTATTCAAGGTATTTGGGGCTGCCCACCGGGCCGAACAGTTCGCTCATCACCATTTCGGAAAAGCCGATGATGGCGTTCAACGGTGTGCGCAGTTCGTGGCTCATGGAGGCGAGAAATTGCGATTTGACGTGGTTGGCGTATTCCGCGTCCTCTTTTGCGTGTTGAAGCGCGCTCATCGCGGACTTGGTTTCGGTGATGTCCTCTTGAATCCCTAAGTAATTGATCGGTTCGCCGTTCGCGTCGCGGATGGTGCTGATGGACAGGAATTCCCAATAAAAGCTGCCGTCTTTGCGTTTGTTGTACAGTTCGCCCCGCCATTCATGGCCCTGCGATATCGTCGCCCACATGTTGGCGTATTCCTGGTTCGAGGTGCGCCCGGATTTGAGAATGCGCGGCGATTTTCCGATCACGTCTGCGAGGGTGTAGCCGTTCATTTCGGTGAACCGCGAGTTCACGTACACGATGGTGCCGTTCAAATCGGTCATCACCACCCCGGCGGGGCTTTGCTCGACGGCGCGCGAAAGGCGCTGGATCTGATCTTCGGCACGCTTGCGTTCTTGAATTTCGGTTTCCAGCTTGGCGATGGTTTCCATGTGCTGGGCCAAAATGGTCGCGGCAAGCGTCAGCGCGACCACCATGACGGTCACCGTGCCTATGCCGACGGCCAACACGGTGGGCGCCAGCCCCGGAGCGGCCGTCGAGGTGTCCCCAGCGGGGATGAAGAATGCCGCTTCCATTGCGATGTAGTGCATGCCCGAAACCGCGCCGCCCATGAACACGGCGCTGAGCAAGGTCAGCGCCCATTCCGGAAGGCCCGTGTCACGGTTGTGCAAGGCGAATTTGGCGTGAAGGGCCAAGATGGCGAGCAGCACGGCGACGCATATGGAGAGTGCGAACAGTGTGGGAGAGTAATAAATGACCGCGTCCAAACGCATCGCGGCCATGCCCGAATAGTGCATGGTGCCGATGCCCCCGCCCATGAGCGTGCCGCCCAACGCCAGTGTCATGGCCGATATCTGCGTGTGGCTGATCACCCACAGCGCCACCGCGCTGGCCAAGATGCCGGGCACCATGGACGCCAGGGTGATGAGAGGGTCGTATGAAATTCCGCACGGCAGGCTGAAGGCCAACATGCCGATGAAGTGCATGGCCCAGACCCCGCCGCCCATCGCCAAGGCGCCGGGCGCCAGCCAAATCGTTTTTTTCGCAAACGATGACGCGTGCGAGATGCGCCCGGACAATTGCAGCGCCATAAACGAAGCGAATATGGCGGTCAAAATAGATACGACCACCAGCACGGGATCGTATGTGCCCAAATATGCGATGGATGGGTCCTGTGCCGACGTGAGAAATTGGAAATACGACGTCATGACGTTTCGTGGCGCGAAATGACCCGGGGGGGATTTCTGCCATCCAAGGAGGACGGTTGAGATCGAATAAAAGTCATATTAAACAGTAAAGCGCCTGTAGAACTGCGGCAAGGGGTGTTTTGGGGATCACAGGCCACCGATCGTGGTCCAGGACGTATCTTCCGGCAGGCCGCCGCGAAACCGCCAAATGATCGAAGGTTCGTGGTCTTGGCGGTGCGGGCGGGGTTTGCTCAGGGCGATCAGCGAACTCGACGAGGTGGCGAAGCCATCGTCCATTTCGATCAGCATGGCGCTGTCGGGTCCGCCGTCTGGCGCGGTCTCGCGACTTTCGATCAGCATGCGCCAGCTTTCCCAGTCCCTCGAGTCGGGATCCGGTGGGGTGGCAGCAGTGAATTTCGGGCGGTGGTGGCGTTGGCGGGCGGACCCCGCGTCGTCGTTGAGGTCGTGCGCGGTGAGCATCGAAAGGCCTTCGCCCACCTCGGCGACGTGAACGCGGCGTTCGCCCGCCCGGGCCGCGATCCAGAACGCTTCGCGGGCATCGGCGATCAACATGTTGAACGGGCGGTAGGCCGCCGGGTCCAGGTGCGCCAGGGCTTCGGCCGCGGCGCTGGCTTCGGCGTGATCCAAGGCTTCGAGCGGCAGTTCCCCACGCGAGCGTTTGTCCGGCGCGGGGCCCAGGGTGCCGGGGCGGTTGAGCACGCTCGCCACCACGCCGTAATCGTTGACCCCCAGCCAGGTGCCACCGGCCAGAACATCCAATCCGGCGGTGACGTCGGTGCGGTCCGGCCAATGGCGCGCGGGCGTCCGCCACGGGCGGCCGCGGTTTTCATCGCGGTTCGCGGCTAAAATCAGGGGCCAGGGGTGGTTGGGGCGGCGTAAAATGACAACGGTGCACATAAGGCCGAGTTTATAGCGGATTTTCGAGTAAAAAACCCTTTCCCTTTGTTATGTGAAATGGCACATTGCGGCCGAGTTTCATGGGATGTGGTTGCGCTTTGGCGCGGACCCCCATACATTTAAGCAGGCGCTTCCCAGATCCATAGGAAGCCCACGTATTTACTCTGGCGCCGCACGTCGACACCTTGTGACGTCCGCCACGTGACTAAAGGGACACGGTTGCATGTCTGACAAGTTTCATGACCGCGAAATGAGCTTCGAAGCCAAGAACAAATTGGACGAGGAGTTGAAGTTCAAGGCGCAATCCCGCCGCAACAAGCTGCTCGGCCAATGGGCGGCGGCCAAAATGGGGATGAGCGGCGCGGAAGTCGACGCCTACGCCAAGACCGTGGTGCTCGCCGACCTGGAAGAGCCGGGCGACGAAGACGTCATCCGCAAAGTCATGGGCGATTTCAAGACCCACGGTACAACCGTCAGTGAAGACGACGTGCGCACCGAACTCGAACGCCTGATGGGCGTCGCCATGGATCAAGTCAAAGACGATTTCGAACCGCTGGGCGGTGACCACGGCTAAGCTTTCCAGCTTTCGCTTAATGCATTGAAAACCCGGCGAGGTCAAACCTCGCCGGGTTTTTTCATTTATGCCAGTTGTGAGGCCCCCTTGCGCAGGGCAGTCAAAGCCCGCCCAATCGCCCGGCAGACGGGAATGCCAATCGCGATCACCAACTTTCCGCGCACGGTGCCGATGCCGTTCAAGCCTTCACGCAGCGCCATTTCCCGGGCCCAGGCCTCGCCGACGCTTTTGTAGACGATCTGCGTAAACAGCCGCGATTTCCGCATCAGATGAACGACCGACTGGGCCCAAAAATGATAGCCGGCGATGACGTCCGGGTCGTTGCGCAGCAGCCGCAGGCCGAAACGTTGATCTGCCCTGTACACATGCTTATCGATCAAACCTTGGCGATAGAGTTCGGTGCAAATCACCGTGCCGCCCGCGTCGCCCGCACCGTTTCCATCGGCATCGAATGAATACGTGCCGTCTTTGTTGCGCGCTTGGTTGGTCTGGTTCGCGTTGACCTTTTGACCGCCCACACTGGTCGCACGGCCAAAGCGATCGAAGCTGACACCGACCGTGTCGCCGTTGCTATCTAAAACGTTGCCCTTTTCTCCATACCGAGCCGTGTCTTGGCCATTCGCGGTTCTGGTCGCTGCTTCGTGACGTGCTGCACCGCGTTCTTTCGCCGTGGTGGCGGCGTTGGCGCGTGCGTGTGCGTTTGCATTGGCGGCGCGCGCACTTTGATTGGCGGACCCGGGTGCGGCATTAGCGGAATCGGATGTCAGATCATTTTGGTTCGCCAAGCTCGTTGTGGCGGCACTCTCGCCGAGCTTTTCCACGCGCGCACGACGCGCCGGCGATGGTGTGCTCACCAGAGCCTCTTCTTCATCCGCCGCGCGCGGGGCCTGATCCTGGTTTGTCTGAACCTTCGCGGCGGCAGCTTGGCGCGCTTGTTGAGCCAGTTGGCGGTCGGTGCGGGCATCGACGGATTGCGCATCATTGGTGCTGCCGAGCAGTCCGTCATTACGTTGTGACCTAGGTGATCCGGCGCGTGTTTTCTCCACCGCAGACCAGCCCCCCCAAAGTAACGCTGTAATCGCCTCGCGCGGCTTTGTGCGCCGACGTGCTCAGCAAGTCCATATTGAAACCCGCCGTGTTGGCGTTGCGGGTTGCTGTCCGCTTGGCAGCAGGTTGCGGCCCCGCGGACACATAGTCTTTGACATATCCGCCCGCAGCCAAGCGCGGTTGCGTCTGCGCCCGCCTTGTGGGGGCGGCCTGCGTGGTCATGAATGCGTTGGCGTCAGGGGCCTGGGCCTTGTTGACGCTCCGCTTGTTCGGCAAGTTCAAGGTGGTGCCGGCCTGTACTGCGTTCGGATTGGGGATAGTCTCCTTGTTCAGCTCCCAAACATCGCGCCAGCCCAAACCATGTCGCTCGGCAAAGCCGATCAAATGACCGTCTTCGGCGGTGATGACGTCGGAAGTGGGGGCGGTGGGTGTTATGGTTTTTACAGTAGGTTCTTTGAGAAGCGAAGGTCTGTTCAGCTTCGTTTCTAGCATCGACACGATGTCTTTGTTTGACAGTGAGGGTGACAAACCGTAGCGCTGACCAAAGCTCTGGGGTTGAGAGACCTGTGCAGATGCCGGGGCTTCCCGCCTCAGTTTTCCCTGCTTCGCCAGTTGGCGTTGTTTGGAGGTGAGATAATTGGCGTTTGCTCGTTTGTAATTGATCACGTCTTGAGGGTAATCGGTCATGGCCCCCAGTCCAGCATTGAGGGTTAGGGACAGTGCGTCGTAACTGGGTAGGCTGGTTTCGGTCCAGCCAGGGGCGCGTCGGTCCGCTTTTAAGATAACGGAATCCCAATTGGGCAAGTATTCGGCAGCTTCTTGGATGCCGTATCGGGAATCGGCATTGAAAATGCGTGATTGTGCTTTCGTGGCGTCAACCATCGAATCTAGGAATGACTGATTGCGGGTGAAGTTATTGAGCACCAGATCGACAGAGACAGTTTCTGGTAATTCGTTAAGCTCAGCAGCAGTCTTGTAGCTTTCTTCAATAAAATTCGATTTAGGCAGGTGTGCTTGGTTTTCTCGCATCCCATCTAAATACTGTTTTTGATGTTGTCGCGCCGTCGGTATCCATTTGTCTTTTCGGATTTTTGCACCGACCGCCAAGTCCCAATAATTTTCAACAACAGATTTAAAAAATGAAGGCTCTGACCCGAGGATTTGAGCCGCGTCGGCGGCATACTCGTCGCCTTCGCGGGCCAAGACCGCATATGCTTCTGCAATTCGTCCTTGATGATGCAGTTCATAGGCTTTTTGCAAAGCTTTCCGGGAAACTTTTCGATCTGAGAAGTGGCTCTTGTCGTAGCTCATTTGTTATCTCCAAGGGGAGCGTTTAGGGGGAGGTAGGGGGCCGCCTTGCGGTCGAACTCAGCGAGTTTCATTTTAATTTTTTCAAGAATGACGAGTGTGTCCTGCAGATGGATCGCGTTGAACTGGGCGTGGATGCTGTAAGGCACCCCTGGCTCATGGAATGAGAGGGAGCACTGGGGAGATTTGCCCTCTACCGGTTTGTGGCAGTTCATCCGCAGCACCAGCCTTTTGGCCCGAAACATGATGTAGGTGCTGTCAGACGATTGATCGGGGGAACTGAATGCCCAATTCAGCAGATGGCTGGCATCGATGAGTGTATTTTCGCGATGCTCATTTTTCGCAATGAAGGTTTTCCAAGCCTTGGGGAAATCAAGAAGTGGCCCTTCATCTGGAAAGTGGGTCTTATCGCGTTCGTTGATGCGGATAATTCTGTCGAGTGTCCATTCGATATAACCGAGGTCCGGGGCACCTGCGACTTCAACAGATCTGTCTGTAATGCCGAAATCGATCTGGCGCGGATAGCCCGGCTTCCTATTTTTTTCGTCCTCAAATGTCCATGGCTCCAAATCCGGCATGGACGCATGTAAGTTAATGGCGTCATAGACCCCGTCTTCCATCTTGGCGTACTCACGATGAATGAGATACGTCCGGTCACCAACTTGAGCGAGAAAGTGGCGATAAACGCGAATTGCGGGTTCGGGGGATGGCTGAGACAGAAAATACCACTCGGCACCAAACAAAACGGTGGAAAACACCGCCAATACCGTCCACCCTTTGTGGCGGAAGATAAACTGTGCAAAAGCCGTGATGCGATGCATGCCGATTGTCCCTGCATCAATTTTAGGTGCGAGTTTGTGTCTATCACAGCACCCTATGATTGTCAAGACAATATTCCTATAATGGGCGTGCTCCCACAAAAAAAGCCGCCCGGCCAGTGTGGCGGGGCGGCGTTTTGGGTCGGTGGTTAAGGCGGGTGCGGCTTAGCCGAACACGCGCTTGAAGATGTCGTCGACGCGTTTGGTGTGATAGCTGATGCTGTCTTCATCCAACAGGCGTTTGAGGTCTTCGACATCCAGCGCTGCTTTCAAATCCTCGTCATGGGACAGGAAGTAGAACAGGCGGTTGTCGTGGTCCACCGCGCCTTTTTCGACGTCGTTGAGTTCCGGGGTGCGGTCGGGGTTGTCGGGGTCGATGCCGAAGCTTTTCCATACCAGCATCGCGTTGCGCTGCACGATTTTGTAGGCCGCTTCGCGCGACACGTCGTTTTGCGTGAGGAACAGCAGCACCCGCTGGGCGTCGTGGATGCCGCCGAAGTTGTTGAGCTGGTCCATCATGTTGTCGGGATACACCACCAGCTTGGCCACCGTGCCGATCAGGCGCTTGAGCGCGAAGTTGAGCGTCACCGTCGCGTCGGGGCCGATCATGCGTTCGACCGACGAGTGCGAGATGTCGCGTTCGTGCCACAGCGCCACGTTTTCCAGCGCCGGGGTCACCGCCATGCGCACGATGCGCGCCATGCCGGTGAGGTTTTCGGTCAGGATCGGGTTGCGCTTGTGCGGCATCGCCGAGCTGCCCTTTTGACCGGGGGCGAAGTATTCCTGCGCCTCGCGCACTTCGGTGCGTTGCAGGTGGCGGATTTCGGTGGCGATGTTTTCCATCGAGCTGGCGATCACGCCGAGCGTGGCGAAGAACATCGCGTGGCGGTCGCGCGGGATCACCTGGGTGGACACCGGCTCCGGGCTCAGGCCGAGCTTTTCGGCGACGTACTCTTCGACGCGCGGGTCGATGTTGGCGAAGGTGCCGACCGCGCCGGAAATGGCGCAGGTGGCGATGTCGCGGCGCGCGGCCAACAGGCGCTCTTTGCCACGGGCGAATTCGGCGTAAAAGCGCGCGAACTTCAGGCCCATGGTGGTCGGCTCGGCGTGGATGCCGTGGCTGCGGCCGATGCACGCCATGTGCTTGGTTTCCTCGGCGCGGGTTTTCAGCGCGGCCAACAGCTCATCGAGGTTGTCGAGCAAGATATCCGCAGCCTGGGTCATCTGCACCGCCAGGCACGTGTCCAACACGTCGGAGCTGGTCATGCCCTGGTGCACGAAGCGCGATTCCTCGCCGACGTGTTCGGCTAACTCGGTCAGGAACGCGATCACATCGTGCTTGGTTTCCATCTCGATCTCGTCGATGCGCTGGATGCGCGCGTCGGTGTAGGGCTTGTCGCCCTTTTCCCACACGGCCTTGGCCGCGTCCTTGGGGATCACGCCCAACTCGGCCAGCGCGTCGCAGGCGTGGGCTTCGATCTGGAACCAGATCTTGAATTTGTTGGCGGGGTCCCAGATGGCGGTCATCTCGGGGCGGGAATAGCGCGGAATCATAGGCTCGGTCTCCGTTGGCTTTGATGGCCCGGATCATAGCCAAAAGTGACCGAAAGAAAAGGGGCGCGTTAAATGCGCACTGCGCGCCGCGCCACGAACCACGCCAACGCCAAGACTTGCAGCGCCAGCATCACCGCAAAGGCGACTTGATAACCTTGGGGCGCATAGCCGCCGCTGGCGGTTTGCGGCCACAAATCGATCACCAGGCCGACCGCCCATTGCGCGGCGAAGGCCATCACGAAGATCAACAGATTCAATGCCGTATTGACCCGCCCGGCCAAGTGCGCCGGAAACGCTTGGGAAAGTGCGGCAAACGGCACGATGCCCGCGGTGCCGAAAAATCCAAACGCCATCCACACCATCAACGTCAGCGATGGGTGCGCGACCGGCAGCTCAAAGGCGACCGTGGCTTGAACGACCATAAAACCGCTCATGCCGACGGCGGCGACGGTCATCGGCCGTACGCCGAACAGGCGTTGCAGACGTTCCGCCAACAAACCCCACGATAAAAAGCCCGCGATCATCGCCGCCGCGATCCAAAACAGATGATGGGCGACGACATCGCGCTGCAACCCCGCGACGTCGCGCAACCACGGTCCCGACCACAGCGACACCACCGACGTGAACACCGCTTGCGACATCACGCAGTGCGGGGCGACGCGCCAAAACTGGGCGCTGACGAAGATCTCTTTGACCCCGGCAAAGGTATCGCTGATTTTCGCTTCGGGGTGGCGCCCACCGCCGTGTTCCGGCACCACGGCGTAGACCATCACGGCGGAAACCACCGTCAAGCCCGCCAAGATCAAAAACACCCCGCGCCAATCGGTGAAGCCCAGCGCAAGCTCGACCGGCTGGGTCGCGGCCAACGCGCCCAGTCCGCCGGACATCATCTGAAAGCCGTTGATCAGCGCCAGGCGCTCGCGCGGGAACCACATCACATAGGCCTTGAACGCCGCCATCAAGCACGCCGAAACGCCAAAGCCGATCAAGCCGCGCGCGACGATCAAAACCGGCGTGTTGGGCGCAATCGCGAACAGCACCGCGCCGATGGCGGCGAACAGCAGCAATGCAGCCTCGACCCGGCGCGGTCCGTAATGATCCAACAAAATGCCCAGCGGCAACTGAAACGCGGCAAAGGTGAGAAAAAACACCGCCGTCAACAACCCCAACGTCGACGCATCCAAGCCCAAATCCGCCACCAGATCCGGCGCGATCACCGCGTTCACCACGCGGTAGAGGTACGACAAAAAATAGCCCAACGCGAACGGCAGGAACACACGCAGGGCAACAGCCGTCGTCATCGCGGACGCAGAGGGGGAGGTCGTTTTCATAGGCTTAGTTGTGGGGGATGGAGGTGGGGGAGGTCAAGGGGGAGGTTGTCCCGCCTCTATCCGTGATCCAACCATAGAGGACACAGAGCTGTATTTATCTTTCGTGCCCGTGAGGGTGAGAAGTGGGAGGTAAAATAAACTGTTACCGTAATCTGTAAATCTCAAAACTCTGACGAGCTATACTCTCTGCTTCAGCGCAGACTAGACGCGCCAACGGGCGGCTCCCCGAAGCAGATACGCCGCGATGTCACACGGTCAGGTGCCGTAACAATCTCAATTACCGCGTTGTTCAGCGTATCGACAAAAAGACGATTGAACACAGGTGGAAATTTTGGGTGGGTAAACATCATCTGAGGCAGCTTCATGTCTGCCAGCGTTCCTGCCAAGTAGTCTGGCAATCGTACGAACTCCGCATATTCTGTCACCCCGTCCATGCCTGGGGTCGCACAGGTGAGCTGCGGTCGACGAAGGTCAATCACGCCGCCCTTGCTTCGCCGCATCATCTGAAAAAAGATCCAAGCAAGATCGAATGCGATACCACCGTGTCGGTCAAACATCGCATCCCTGTCACTAATCCATCGGATGGCTAGCGGGGATTTCGCGTCATTGACCATGCCCAGAACGACTGCAGCGAAGGACGCAACAAGGAAAATTTGGCGTAATAGCTTGAGTGATGGATTCTTGCCCGCAAGTTCGTTGGCAAGACGGCTCAATCGTTGATTTAGGGTGTCATAGTAGGCCACGTTCGGCGGTTCTACCGTAGCCCATTCCGTAACAACGTTTTGCAAAGCGCCTGTCAGGCCTTTCATCTCTTCCACACCAATGGCGTTTCTCAGATAGCTACTTTTGCGCTCCACCACAAAATTAAGGCTAAAGGAAACAGGGCAGCTGAGATAGTCCAGAAGCCCATTGGATGGGTTTCGTGAAGCCTTGATATCCTTGGGCGCGGCCATTGAGACATAAGATGCAATGTTTTCGAACCTGTCGTGGTTCAGCAGGACGACAAACGAGAAAGCATCATTCTGCTTGTTTTTGTCGCCTACGCTATAGTCTGAGATGATATTCCAGGCAACCGCCGCAGGTACGCTTGCAAACCAACGACGAAAGTCAGAATGAACCGTTTTGCTTGATTTCTCGATGAGCTGGATGAGTTCTAACATTCTTTAGGAAGGCTAATTTCCCATTTCAGGTGCCAAATGAGAATTGCGGTGACAGTTTACTTCAATCCTCAATGAATTGATTAAGGTGCTCGTGGAATTCTTAACCCTCACCCATGCAACGCCCGCACCGCCGTTTGCGGTTCTTTGTCGATGATGTGCAGCAGGGCGATGGCGGGGCCTTCGGGGTGGCGGTGGCGTCGTTGCCCTTGGCATGGGCCAGTGCGTCTTCGAGACCGGCCATGATTTTGTTGAGCGCGGTGGTCATGGTTTGGTCCTCCCTTTCGAAAGACGTGGATGCCCGGATCAAGTCCGGGCAAGACATTATCCTATAACGCTGTGTCCTCTGTGCACTCTGAGGTCAAACAGACAGAAACAAGACTATACGCCAAGGGCGTATGCGTAAAAAGCCCTCACAACAACCCCAACGTCTTAAACGACGTATTCCCACTCCTGCTCACCACCACGTGGTCATGCAGTTGGATGCCGAGCTTGACGCCGGCGCCTTGCAGTTCGCGGGTCATGTCGATGTCGGCCTGGCTGGGGGTGGGGTCGCCCGAGGGGTGGTTGTGGACCAAGATCAAGGCGCTGGCGCCGAGGTCGAGGGCGCGCTTGATGACTTCGCGGGGATACACCGGGGTGTGGTCGATGGTGCCTTCTTGTTGCAGTTCGTCGGCGATCAGGACGTTTTTGCGGTTGAGGAACAGCACCCGGAACTGTTCGGTCTTGTTGTGGCCCATGGACACCCGGCAATAATCCATCAGGCTTTGCCAGTTGCCGAGCACCGGCTGGTTCATCACGTTGTCTTGCAGCAAGCGCACCGCGGCCTGGCGCACCGCCAGCAGGCTCACCGCCGCGACCTCGCCGATGCCGTCGGTTTTTTGCAGCTCGTTCGGATCGGCGTTGAGCACGCCCGCGAAACTGCCGAAACGTTTGAGCAATGCCTTGGCGATGGGTTTGACGTCGCGCCGTGGCATGGCGGCGAACAACAGCAGTTCGATCAATTCGTAATCGGCCAGGGCGTCGCCCTTGGATTTCAGGAACCGCGCGCGCAGGCGCTGGCGGTGTCCGGCGTGGTGGGGGTCTGATTTGATTGGGCTGTCGGGCATGCGGGCTCACTCAAAACGCGGGCGATCCATCGCCACACATCCAAGGGTTGCCCGTAGACTGCCTTAAAACAGGGCCTAAGTATAGGGGGGCTTGTCCAGGCCTTGCGGCGACAGGGTGAACACCTCAAAGCCATCGGCGGTGACGCCGATGGAATGTTCGAACTGCGCCGAAAGCGAACGGTCCTTGGTCACGGCGGTCCAGCCGTCGCCGAGGATTTTCACGCCCGCCTTGCCGAGGTTGACCATCGGCTCGACCGTGAAAAACATGCCTTCTTGCAACACGGCGCCGGTGCCGGGGATGCCGAAGTTCATGATGCTGGGCACGGTTTGAAACATCTGGCCGATCCCATGGCCGCAGAATTCTTCGACCACGGAACAGCGGTGGCGTTCCGCATAGGTCTGCATGGCGTGGCCGATATCGCCCACGGTGGCGCCCGGCTTGACGGTGCGGATGCCCGCCCACATGGTCTCGAAGGTGATATCGATCAGGCGCTTGGCTTTGACCGACACCTCGCCGACCGTGAACATGCGCGACGTGTCGCCAAACCAACCATCGACAATGGTGGTGACGTCGATGTTGAGAATATCGCCATCGCGTAAAACTTTGTCGCCGGGAATGCCGTGGCAAACCACATGATTGACCGAGGTGCACACGGACTTGGGAAAGCCGTGATAATTCAACGGCGCGGGCACGGCCCCATGGTCGACGATGAAATCGTGGCACAACGCGTCCAACGCATCGGTGGTGACGCCTGGCGCGACATGGGCCGCAATCATATCCAAGGTTTGTGCCGCCAGACGCCCGGCCTTGTGCATCGCTTCATAGTCGGCGCGCGCGTGGATCGTAATTTTTTGGGGGTCGTGCATCTTGAAAAACCACTTAAGCCTGAAAACGGCTCAAGTGTCTCAAGCATAGGGCGGTTTGTCCAGGCCTTCCGGCGACAGGGTGAACACCTCATAGCCGTCGGCGGTGACGCCGATGGAATGCTCGAACTGCGCCGACAACGAGCGGTCCTTGGTCACGGCGGTCCAGCCGTCGCCAAGGATTTTGACGTCGTATTTGCCCAGGTTGATCATCGGTTCGATGGTGAAGAACATGCCTTCTTCCAGCCTGTAGCCGGTGCTGGGTTCGCCGAAGTGCATGATGTTGGGCGCGTCGTGGAATACCCGGCCGAGGCCGTGGCCGCAGAAATCGCGCACCACCGAGCAGCGCTGCTTTTCCGCGAACGTCTGGATGGCGTGGCCGATGTCGCCGGTGGTGGCGCCCGGTTTGACCACGCGGATGCCTTCCCACATGGCTTCGAAGGTGATGTCGATCAGGCGCTTGGCTTTGAGCGAGACCTCGCCGACCGTGAACATGCGCGACGTGTCGCCGTACCAGCCGTCCAAGATGGTGGTGATGTCGAGGTTGATGATGTCGCCTTCGTGCAGCTTCTTGTCGCCGGGGATGCCATGGCACACCACGTGATTGACCGACGCGCAGATGGATTTGGGAAAGCCGCGATAGTTCAGCGGTGCGGGCTGCGCGCCGTGGGCGACGATGAAATCGTGGCAGATCTGGTTCAGCTCGTCGGTTGTCACGCCCGGCTTGACGTGCGGGGTGACGATGTCGATGGTCTGGGCGGCGAGGCGACCGGCCTTGCGCATGCCTTCGAAATCTTCGGGGCCGTGGATCTTGATGCTTTTTGACTGACTCATGGGCTGCTGATCTGCTTTTGTGTGAGGCGATTATGGCATGTGGATGAAAAAATCATAGCCCTCAAGCCAATTGAATGGTCACGGGGCGGTCGATTTCGATTTCTTCGGGCGTGACGCGGCAGCCATAGGCGACCACCTCGACGCCGCGCTTGATGGCGGCTTGCAAACCCTGGGCGTAGGTCGGGTCGATGTCGGCGGCGACGGTGAACGTATCGGCGTCGTCGCGCTGAACCAGATAGAACATCACCGCGCGGTGGCCTTGTTCGACCATGTCGCCCAGTTCTTCCAAATGCTTCGCGCCGCGCGCGGTGACGGCATCGGGGAATTCGGCGGGCGCGCCGGGGCTTAAGTCGCGGCGCATGGTGGTGTTCTTGACCTCGACGTAGCACATCGGCTTATCGACACTTTCCAGCAGCACGTCGATGCGCGAGTTCTTGCCGTATTTGACTTCTCGGCGCTGGCTTTCATAACCGCTCAGTTCCGCGATCTTGCCCGCTTCGATGGCTTCGTAAACGATGCGGTTGGGGTGCTGGGTGTTGATGCCGACCATGGCTGAATTGGGGGCATCGCCGATTTTAATCAGCTCCCAGGTGTATTTGAGTTTGCGTTTGGGATCGTTCGCCGGGCTCAGCCACACGTCCGCGCCGGCATCGTTGACCGACAGCATGGAACCGGAATTGGCGCAATGCGCGACCACCACGGTGCCGTCCGCCAGTTCGACGTCGGTGAGAAAGCGCTTGTAGCGCTTGATCAGCTTGCCGGGAATCAGGGGTGTTTCAAATTTCATAGGCGCAACCTAAGCATCGAATTGGAATGGTTCAAGACCGTTTCTCGTTTTTGCGGATGTCGATTGTCGCTGGGAAAGGGGGCGTGCTAACCTTCGGTGGACGGCGCGCAGCCATAAACACGGTTTGCGATTGCGCTCTTAACGCATTTCAGTCAGGGGGTACAATGCTCGTTTCCAACGTCGAAATCATTCCCGGCAAGCAGATTGCCGAACACCTCGGCCTGGTTCACGGCAGCACCGTGCAGGCCAAGCACATCGGTTCCGATTTCATGGCCGGCATCAAGAACATCTTCGGCGGCGAGCTCAAGGGCTATACCGAGCTTTTGGAAACGTCGCGCGCCGAAGCGATGGACCGCATGCTCAAGGAAGCCAAGGCGCTGGGCGCGAACGCGGTGGTCAACGTGCGCTTTTCGACCTCGTCCATCGCCGCGGGCGCCGCGGAAATTCTCGTCTACGGTTCCGCCGTGGTGTTGGAGGACAGCGCCCGTGGATAACGAGTTTCTGTTCAATATCGGACTGGTCGTGGTGCCGCTGTTGTTGGGCTTCGTGTTCGGCCAATGGAATGAAAAGCGCCACTATAAATCGATCGTGCGGCGCGAAGCCGAACTGCGCCCCTTGATGGCGTTTTCCTCGCGTCACATCCCGCAGGGCATCGAGGTCGGCGATCCGCACCTTGTGATCGGTTCGGCGGTGATTTCGGTCGATTACTTCAAGACCTTTCTGGCATCGCTGCGTGGCATCTTCGGCGGCACCATGTCCAGCTACGAAACCCTGCTGGAACGATCGCGCCGCGAAGCAATCTTGCGCATGAAGCAGAGCGCGCGCGATCTGGGCGCAGACGTAATCTTCAACGTGCGTTTGGAAACCTGCCCGGTGTTCGCCTCGGGCGGCCAGAACACCACCCGCTCGATCGAGGTGATGGCGTATGGCACGGCGCTCAAAGCCCCGGTGTTTCGCGGGTGACCTGAGTGATCAAGTACGCCAATCCAAAGCCGCCGGAAGGCATCAATTCAGGCGGCTACCGCCCGGGGCGCGAGTTTTTCGTGTTGGGGGCGACGCTGGCGGTGATCGTCGGGGTGGTCCTGGCGATGGTGTTTCGGTTCGGCGAATGGGTTGCGCCGCACGTTCCGTTTGCGTGGGAAAAGCGCCTGGAAGGTCCGTTCGTCGAAAAATTTCAAAACGACAAGCCGGTCAGTCCGGGCATTCAGGCTCGACTGCAAGCGCTGGTCGACAACCTTGGCGCGGAAATGGATTTGGCCGACGACGTGGTGCTGACCGTGCGGTTCGTCGATGACGACATGGTCAACGCGTTGGCGACCGTCGGTGGCAATATCTTCGTCTATCGGGGCTTGCTGGAACGCCTGCAAACCCAAGATGCCTTGGCCATGGTCCTGGCCCATGAAATCGCACATGTCAAACACCGCGACGTTTTGGCGGCGTTGGGCAGCGGGGTTTTGGTGTCCATCGCCAGCACCTTCGTGCTCGGCGACGGCGGCGGGGTGAGCGATCTGCTGGGCCACGAAATGCTGTTCGCGATGCTGCATTTTTCCCGCGCCAAGGAACGCCGCGCCGATTTGGACGCCATGAGTGCCGTGGTGAAGGTCTTCGGTCACTGCGGCGGGGCGGTGGACTTGTTCGAGGTCTTCAAGGCCGTGGAACGCGAAACCGGAACCGTGCGCAATACCGAACTGTTCACCAGCCATCCGTTGACGCCCAACCGGCTGATGGCGCTGCGCACCTTGGCCAAGGCGCAAGGCTGGCCCATGGATGGGCCGCGCCGTCCGTTGCAAACCGGGATGAAGGCGCATTAACTTTCGAGCGCGTCTTTCAACGACGTCTGCGCGCTGCCGGGTGTCAGCGGTTTTTGCTGGTCGGGGTGCGGGCTCCAGGCGGTCAGATAGATGATGTCGAAAGTCGCCGGGATGCGGCCTTCACCGCAGTCGTCCTGTCCGGCGAATTTTTCGAAATAGATTTCGGCGGCGCGCATCAATGTGTCGCGGCGGGTGAAGGTCTTGCGCCGCCCGCTGACCGCGCCCGCTTCGCCCATGCCGCGCAGGTCGCGCATCAGCTTGAACATATCGGGATACGAAACGGTGATGGTTTCGGTGTCGACCACCGGCATCGCAAAGCCGGCGCGTTGCAACAGCGCGCCCAGATCCTGCACCGTGGCGTAAGGCGATACGCGCGGGCTCATGCCCATTTCGATTTCGATTTCAGCGGCCATCAGCGCCGCGCGCAGTTCTTGCAAGGTGCCTTCGCCGAGCATCGCGGCGAGAAACAATCCGTCGGGCTTGAGCGCCTGGCGGATCTGCACCAACGCGCCGGGCAGGTCGTTGGCCCAGTGCAGCGACAGGTTGGACATCACCAGATCGAAGCTGCCGGGTTTGACGGGCAGGAATTCTTCGTCCGCCGCGAAGCTGACGCCGCGGGTTTCCCGATCCGCTTTGACCGTCATGGCGGGGGACGGATCGCACTGGATCAAGGTTTCGATGCCGCCGCGCGAGCCTAAGTTCTTCGCCACTTCGCCGCCGTGACAGCCGATGTCCAATGCCAGCGGAAAGCTGCGTTTGACGTCGTCCAGGCGGTCGGTCAGGCGGTCGGCGACCTCGTTGAACAGGAAATCGTGATCGTCCAACATGGCGGCCGCACGTTCGCGATGCAGGCGCACGGCGCTGCGTTCGAACAATGACATATGTGGCGGTGTGGCCATGACGATCCATCCTATTTGCTTAAGGCCCCTATATGACACAGCGCGGATGGCTGTTAAAGTGTTAGCTCATAGGTTGAGATTTTGGGGTTATCTTGCATCAAGGCGTGTTTTCACCGTTCCGACGCATCATAGATCTGGTGCTGCCGCCGACGTGTCAGGGCTGCGGCGCGCAGGTGGCGGAGGCGCAAACCCTGTGCGCAACGTGCTGGGCGCAACTGACGTTCTTGGGCGCGGCATGCTGCGACGCCTGCGCGCATCCGTTTGATTATGAGGTTCCGGCGCAGACGCTGTGCGGGGCGTGCGTGCAAAATGCGCCGCCGTTCGACCGCGCCCGCGCAGCGGTGCTCTACGACGATCGTTCCCGCGATCTGGTGTTGGGTTTCAAACACGCCGACCGTACCGAAGCGGCGCAGCTGTACGCCAAATGGATGTTCGCGGCCGGTCGCGACCTGGTGGCGGATGCCGACGTGATCGTGCCGGTGCCGTTGCATTGGACGCGGCTGTTTGCGCGGCGATACAACCAATCCGCCTTGCTCGCCCATGGGCTCGGCAAGTTGGGGGGGAAGGCGGTGCTCGCCGACGCCATGGTGCGCAAACGCCAAACTCCCAGTCAGGGGCGGCTCGGACGTATCGCCCGGGCGCGCAACGTGCAAGGTGCGTTCGGCGTGAATCCACGCCATCGCGACAAACTGAAAGGCAAACGGGCCCTGCTGATCGATGACGTCTACACCACCGGGGCGACCTTGCGCGCGGCGGCCAAGGTCTTGAAACGCGCGGGCTGCGCGGGAGTCGACGTGCTGGTCCTGGCGCGCGTGGTTCGGGGCTTTGTTTGAAGACCATGAAAGGCTATATATAAGAAACCTTTTATGTACGTCGGGCGCACACACAACCCGTTGACCCGACCAGTTGGACGGCATTCATGGCTAAAATCGAAATCTACACCACCCCCGTTTGTCCCTATTGCATCCGCGCCAAGGCGCTGTTGAATAAGAAGGGCGTTAAGTACGAAGAATTCAACGTGATGATGGATCGCAACTTGCGCAAGGAAATGGAACAGCGCACCGGTGGGCACACGGTGCCGCAGATCATCATCGACGGCAAGCCGATCGGCGGCTGCGACGACATGTTCGAACTCGACTTCGACGGCGAATTGGACACCATGATCGGCGTGGAGTAATCCCGTTTCGAGGATAAACGCGTGAGCGAATTTTACCCGCCCTTTAAAGCCGCCTGCGTTCAGGTCAACACCAGCGACGACATGGCCGAAAACATCGAAGAGGCCTGTCAGCAAGCGCGCATGGCGGCGATGCTGGGCGCGGAATTGGTTCTGTTTCCCGAAAACGTCGCGATGATGACGTTCGGCGCCGAGGCGATCCGTGCCAATGCGCGGGTGCAGGGCGAGCACCCGGCCATTCCCGCGTTCAGCGCCTTGGCCCGGGAACTCGACATCTGGCTGCACGGCGGCACGTTGGCGATCAAGGTCGGCGACAAAATCGCCAACCGCGCCTTCGTCTTTTCCCCCGACGGGGAAATTGCTGCGACCTACGACAAGATCCACATGTTCGACGTCGATTTGGAAGGTGGGGAAAGCTATCGCGAATCGGCGACCTTCAGTCCCGGTTCCGAGACGGTGATGGCACAATTGCCGTGGGGCGGTCTGGGGTTGAGCACGTGTTACGACGTGCGCTTTCCGTATCTCTATCGCGCCTTGGCCAACCGCGGCGCAACGATGCTGGCGGTTCCGGCGGCGTTCACGGTGCCGACCGGCCAGGCGCACTGGCACGTTTTGTTGCGTGCGCGCGCCATCGAAAACGGTTGCTACGTGTTCGCCCCCGGACAAACCGGCACCCATGCCGGCGGGCGGCAAACCTACGGTCATTCCCTGATCATCGATCCGTGGGGCGAGGTGTTGGAAGACGCCGGCGAGGCCCCCGGCATCATCATCGCCGATATCGACCCGGCCCGCGTGCTGCAAGCCCGCGCCATGGTGCCGTCGTTAACTCACACCCGCGATATTTCGTGAGCGGGCGGTTCGCCGTCTTCGCGGATTGATGCCGACAAGTCGTTGATCGCGCACAGCCGTTGCTTGACGCCGGTGATGTCCGCACCCTGGACCAGGCCGTGCTCGTAGGCGACCACCTGCAATTGTCCGTGCACGATCTGCAAAAGCTCGCCGGATTTCAACAGATGGTCGGGATTGCGCGGGCGGGTGAAGTCTTCGTTGCCGCGCGCGAACGTCTCGTAGATCAGCACCCCACCGGGTTTCAGGCTGGCAATGATGCGCTCGAACAGCTCGCGGTGCAGGTAATTCACCACCACCACGGCGTCGAAGCGCCGCTCTGCCAACGGCCAGGGTGAGCCGTCTTCCAAGTCGGCCTCGATCACTTCCGCCCGTTCATGGCCGCGCAAATCCGCCAAGGGCTCGGCGGTGCGGTCGACGAACGTGACGGTGTGACCGCGGTCCAAAAACAATCGCCCATGACGCCCGCCGCCCGCGGCGAGATCCAAGACCGTTCCGCTGGTCTCGATCAGATGTGCCCAACGGCTAACCCACGGCGAGGGCTGAGTGATTCTCAGGTGCCGAACGGACTTGTCGGATTGCGGTAAAGGCGTGTCGGTGTTGGACATTTGTTAACCCTTGGAGCGTACTCTCAGCCACATGCGGTCGAGATGAAACTTTGGTTTCGTGGCGATCATACTATAATGGTCTGTACTTTGAATTGATAACAGGTTTGCTTGGATGATCCTGTACCAACTCCGTTGCGCCGACGAACACAGCTTCGAGGCTTGGTTTCGCGACAGCGCGTCTTACGATCTGCAAGCCCGTTCCGGGGATGTGGAGTGTCCGTATTGCGGTTCCACAAACGTCTCAAAAGCGCCGATGGCACCGCATATCGGCTCTTCCAAATCCCGTGAAGTCAGCGCCGACGCCCCTCAAGAGGTCGATGAGCGCCGCGCCAGCGAAGTCGCCCAGCAGATTCTCGACGCCGTGGGCCGCATTCGTGAATACGCTGAGCAGAACTTCGAAAATGTCGGCGATGACTTTGCCGACGAAGCGCGCAAAATCCACTACGGCGACGAGCCCGAACGGGGCATCTACGGCAAGGCGACGGAACAAGACGTCGCCGAACTGGAAGAAGAAGGCATCGATTTCGTGCGTCTTCCCGGGGCTCCCCGGCGCAACAGCTAAGCGCGCAGCGGCTAAGCCTTACTTTTTCTCGGCAAACGCCAAGTAATTCACATCCAAATCCGTTTTCGACAAGGACCAAATGTCCTTGAACGGGTTATAGACCATGCCTTGCAGGTCGGTGAACTCCAGCCCATGCGGGCGCACCAAGCGCGCCAGTTCGCTGGGTTTCATGAATTTTTTCCAATCGTGCGTGCCGACCGGCAGCCAGCGCAGCAGGTATTCCGCCGCGACCTTGCCCAGCAGCAGCGACTTGATGTTGCGGTTCATGGTCGACAGCACCATGACGCCGTCGTCTTTGAGCAGCGCGCTGGACGCGGCCATGAACAGTTCGGGATCGGCCACGTGCTCAATCACTTCCATGTTCAGCACCACGTCAAAGCGTTTGCCTTCGGCGGCCAGATCTTCGGGCAGGGCGTTGCGGTAATCGATGGCGAGGCCGCTTTGCTGGGCGTGGATCTTGGCGATTTCGACGTTCTTTTCACCCGCGTCGATACTGGTCATGTTCGCGCCCAAGCGCGCCATCGGTTCCGAAAGCAACCCCCCGCCGCAGCCGACGTCGAGGACGTCCAGGCCCGAGAACGGTTGGGCGGCATTGGCGTCCAAACCGAAATGGCGGCAGACGTTGTCTTTGATGAATTGAATGCGGGCCGGGTTGAGCTGGTGCAGCGGGCGGAACTTGCCGGTGGGATCCCACCATGCGTCCGCCATGGCGGTGAAACGGGCGATTTCGTCGGGGTTGGCGGTGCCGTTGGTGGGCGCGCCAGCGTCGTTTCGTTCCGCAGAGAGGTCTGACATGACAGCAAGCCTTTTCAAATCGCGTTTTTTCAAGCCCCGTGCGCGTGGGCATACTTGCGAGGCGGGGGCATTCCGAGTATGTATACGCGCCTGTCCCCCCCAGCACGCGGTTGTCATAAGCTGAATCTGGTGCCTTTTCCAGTAATTTTCCAGCTTTTGAAAGCCCTTGAAGTTGGTGTGGACAGTCGGAACCTAAGGAATGGATGACGTACAGGCTTAGACGCATATGGCTCTCATCGTACAAAAATTCGGCGGCACTTCGGTGGGCGACATCGAACGCATTCAGAATGTCGCCAAGCGCGTGAAGCGCGAGGTCGACGCCGGCAATCAGGTCGCCGTGGTGGTTTCAGCCATGTCGGGCGTGACTAACCAGCTGGTCGATTACGTGACATCGATTTCGCCGCTCTACGACACCCGCGAATATGACGCGGTGGTGTCCAGTGGCGAACAGGTCACGTCGGGACTGTTGGCGCTGGCGCTGCAAGATTTGGGCGTCACCGCGCGCTCGTGGATGGGCTGGCAGTTGCCGGTACGCACCGACAGCGCGCACGGCAAGGCGCGCATTGTGGGCATTGACAGCGAAGAGGTGCTGAAGCGCCTCGCCAAGGGCGAAGTGGCCGTGGTGCCGGGTTTCCAAGGTGTGGGCAGCGACAATCGCATCACCACTTTGGGGCGCGGCGGGTCCGATACCTCGGCGGTGGCGCTGGCCGCTGCGTTGAACGCGGATCGTTGCGATATCTATACCGATGTGGACGGGGTTTACACCACCGATCCCAGGATCGTGAAAAAGGCCCGGAAGCTCGAAAAAATCACCTTCGAGGAAATGCTTGAAATGGCTTCATTGGGGGCGAAGGTCTTGCAGACCCGCTCCGTTGAAGTGGCAATGAAACATGGGGTGCGCCTGCAAGTGCGTTCGAGTTTTTCGGACGAACCGGGCACCATGGTTGTGGACGAGGACGAGATCGTGGAACAAGAACTCATCAGCGGCATCGCCTATAGCCGCGACGAAGCAAAAATCACCCTGATCGGCGTGGCCGATCATCCGGGCATCGCGGCCAAACTGTTCGGCCCGTTGGCGGATGCCAACATCAACGTCGATATGATCGTGCAAAACGTGTCCGAGGACGGCAAATCCACCGACATGACTTTTACGGTCACCAAGGCGGACATGAACCGCGCCGTCGAAACCGTGCGCAAGCACACCGAGGAAGTCGCCTACAAAGACCTGTTGTCGGACCCGAACGTGGTGAAGATTTCCGTCATCGGCGTCGGCATGCGGTCGCACGCGGGCATCGCCCAGCGGATGTTCCAGGCGCTGGCCGACAAGGGCATCAACATTCAGGTGATTTCGACCTCCGAAATCAAAGTCAGCGTGTTGGTGGCCGAGGAATATACCGAATTGGCGCTGCGCGCCTTGCACACGGCCTATGGCCTGGACGCTGAAGACTGACACGTTGTCATCCAGCCGGATTGAACGGAATTTGATATGAGCGTCTCACCCGAACAACGCCTTGATCAACTGTGGGCGCGTGGCCGCGAATTTCTCGGCACTCGTTACGCCATTTTGGGCGGGGCGATGTCTTGGGTATCTGAGCGCAATCTGGTGTCGGCCATTTCCAACGCCGGTGGCTTTGGTGTTATCGCTTGTGGGTCCATGTCACCGGATTTGCTGCACGCGGAAATCGTCGCCACCAAGGTGCTGACCGACAAGCCGTTCGGCGTCAATCTGATCACCATGCACCCGGACCTCGACCGACTGATCGACGTGTGTCTCGAGCTGAACGTCACTCACGTGGTTTTGGCCGGCGGCTTGCCGTCCGGCGCGGCCATCAAAAAAGTGAAAGATGGCGGTGCTAAGGTGATTTGCTTCGCGCCGGCGTTGGTGCTCGCCAAACGTCTGGTGCGTAGCGGCGCGGATGCGTTGGTGATCGAGGGCTCTGAAGCCGGCGGCCATATTGGTCCGGTTTCGACATCGGTGTTGGCGCAGGAAATTTTGCCGCACATCACCGAGATTCCGGTGTTCGTCGCCGGTGGGATCGGTCGCGGTGAAACGATCGTGAATTATCTCGAGCTGGGCGCCGCCGGCGTGCAGCTGGGCACGCGGTTGGTGTGCGCGACGGAATCCATCGCGCACGAGAACTTCAAGCAGGCCTTTATCCGTGCTTCGGCCCGCGATGCGATGCCGACCGTGCAAATCGATCCACGCTTTCCGGTGATTCCGGTGCGCGCCATCACCAACAAGGGCACGCAAGAGTTCATGGAAACGCAGCGCAAGGTGATTGAAAAGTTCAATGCGGGCGAATTGGACCAGAATGCCGCCCAGTTGGAGATTGAACATTACTGGGCCGGCGCTTTGAAACGCGCGGTGATCGACGGCGATGTCGAGGGCGGCTCGTTGATGGCGGGGCAAATCGTCGGTATGGTAAAACGCGAACAGCCGATGGCGGAAATTTTCGCCGAACTGATGGAACAAGCCTACGCTTCTCTCGATGTGCGGGAGCGCTAACACCACTTAAGTCACGCAACATGTAAAACGGGGTTTGGCCATGAATCCGGCCAGTTTATCAACGGCTCCCCGGCGATTGCTCGCTCGGGTACGCGACGTTATGGCGGGCGAAGGCTCCGCGCAGTCGCGGCTGGATAAAATTACCTCGATCATTGCGGCTGACTTGGTCACGGAAGTCTGCTCCATCTACGTCCGTCGCCCCGGCGATGTGTTGGAGTTGTTCTCCACCCGCGGGTTGAGCCCAAGTGCCGTGCACGTCACGCGGTTGCGGTTCGGCGAAGGCTTGATCGGTGAAATCGCGGCGCGCGGCGGTCCACTGGCATTGTCCGACGCCCCCGCGCATCCCAATTTCGCATTCCGTCCGGAAACGGGTGAAGACGAGTTCCGCTCCATGCTTGGTGTGCCGGTGTTGCGCTCCGGGCGCGTCGTCGGCGTCGTCGCGGTGCAAAATAAGACCGAGCGCCAATACACCGAAGAAGAAACCGAAACCCTGCAAACCGTCGCCATGGTGTTGGCGGAAATGGTTGCGGGCGGCGAACTGATCAGCCGTCAGGAACTGATGCCCACGGACGGCATCGCGCTCAAGCCGTTGCGCCTGGAAGGTACGTGCTTCAGCCGCGGCCTGGGGATCGGACAAGCGGTGCTGCACGAACCGAATTTCGATATCGGCAATCTGGTTGCCGATGATCCAGAACACGAAATGGCGCGCCTGCACGAAGCGTTCAGCGCGATGCTGGGTCAGCTCGACACCATTTTGAGCCAAAGCCCGCTGTCGTCTGCCGAAGGCGGCGAGCACGAAGACGTGCTGGAAGCCTTTCGTATGGTGGCCGAAGATGCCGGGTGGCTGCGCCGCACCGAAGAGGCCGTGACCTCCGGCCTGACGGCGGAAGCCGCCGTGCTGAAGGTCAAAAACGAAATGCGCGCGCGCCTCGGTCAGGCATCCGATCCCTATTTGCGCGAACGTGTGCATGATCTGGAAGATCTGGCCAACCGGGTGCTCAAGCATTTGTTGGGCACCGGGGCGCAAGACAAGCTCTATCAGCCCGAGCACATGATTTTGGTGGCCCGCAACATGGGGCCGGCGGAACTGCTGGATTACGACCACACCCGGCTGCGCGGTCTGGTGCTCGAAGAAGGATCCGCCACCTCGCACGTGGCGATCGTCGCGCGCGCCCTGGACATTCCCGTCATGGGCCAGGTGCGCGACGTGCTGTCGAAGATCGACACCGGCGAAAGCATCGTCGTCGACGGCCAAAACGCGCAAGTTCTGATCCGCCCCGGCGAAGACGTGCAGCAGGCGTTTCATGAGACGCGTAAGCATCTCGAACAGATCAAGGCCCAGTACGCGCAGCTCAAGGACCTGCCGGCGCGCACGCTGGATGGCGTCGAGGTCAGCCTCAACATCAACGCAGGTCTGCTGTTCGACTTCGACCAGATCGAAGCCACCGGGGCCGATGGCGTGGGGTTGTACCGCACCGAAGTGCCGTTCATGGTGCGCACCCAGTTCCCCGATGTCGAGGCGCAACGAACGCTGTATGAAAAAGTCCTCGATCGGGCCGCAGGCAAGCCGGTGGTGTTTCGCACCATCGACGCGGGCGGCGACAAGGTGTTGCCCTACTGGGACGAATTCGACGAGGAAAATCCGGCCATGGGGTGGCGCGCCATCCGTATCTGTTTGGACCGTCCGGCGATTTTGCGCCAGCAATTGCGCGCCTTGATACGCGCCTCTCGCGGGCGCGACATTCACGTCATGTTTCCGATGATCGCCGAGGTCGAGGAATTCGATGCCGCCAAGGGGTTGCTGGAACGTGAGTTGCAACGCGAAAAGAATCGCGGCGGCATTTTGCCCGAACACGTTTATGCCGGGGTGATGCTGGAAGTTCCGGCGTTGGCGCTGCAATTGGATAAGCTGGTGCAGCGGGTGGATTTCATTTCCATCGGTTCCAACGATTTGATGCAGTTTCTGTACGCCACCGATCGCGGCAACCCGCATGTTTCCGACCGCTACGACATTCTGTCGCCGTTCGCCTTGGGGTTCTTGAAATCGGTGCGTGATCGCTGCGATCAGGCGGGCGTGCCGGTCAGCGTTTGCGGTGAAGCCGCAGGACATGCCTTGGAGGCCATGGCATTGGTGGGAATCGGCTTTCGCCGTCTGTCCATGCCGCCGCCTGCATTGGGGCCGGTGAAGGAAATGATCCGCACCATGTCGGAACGCCAAGTGGCGCAGTTCCTTCATTCGGTGCTCGAAATGCCGCGCGCCAGCGTCCGCCAGCGTCTCAAAGCCTTCGCCAAGGACCACGGCATCAAGATTTGAACCAGTGTTTGCGCTAAGATTTCGGTCAAGTCCTTGCAATTTCTTGCGCTTCGGGCAAAATACCCCCCAAGCTGTGGGGCGGATATTCAACAATGGCCCCACATAGGGGTTTTTATTTCGTGACTGACAGCCAATCGACTTCGTCAAACGCCGCCGCAGACAGCGCCGCGCCAGCCGCCGTTGGTGGTTTGTTGCGCCAAAGCCGTGAAAACGCGGGCCTCAACATCGCCGATGCGGCGCGGGCTTTGCGCATCAGTCAAAAATATCTTGAAGCCTTGGAAGACGGCCGACATGCCGATCTGCCGGGCACGCCTTACGCCATCGGCTTCGTGCGCAGCTACGCCGAACACCTGCACTTAGATAGCAATGAAATCGTGCGGCGCTATAAAGACGAGGCCGCCGGGGCCGGCGGCAAGAACGACTTGGTGTTCCCCAAGCCGATCGTCGATGGCGGCGTGCCTGGCGGTGCGGTTCTAGGCCTCGGCGTCATGGTTGCCGCCGTTGCTTACGGGGTGTGGTACTGGAATTCCAACAAGGCCGAGGTTGAAGTCGCGCGCGTCGAGGCGGTGCCCGAATACATGGCGGGGAGCGAACAGGCAGCTGGTTCAAAGCCTGCTGCCGAGGCAATGCCCGCACCCGAGACGACACCTGAGACGATGCCCGAAACCGAGGTCCAGGCGACAGCCGAGGAACAGGTCGCGGAGCCGGTGACGGCGGCGGACGAGGTGGTTTCAAGCTCCGGTCCGCTTGCGGATGCTCCTGCTGTCGAGGCTCCGGTCCAAGAAGAGGGGGGAGGCGCGACATCTTCGGCCGATACGGCGCACGAAACGGCTGTGAGCGCCGTCGAGACGCCCGCGCCTGTTACAGAGGCTCCAGAACCAGTTACAGAACCAGTTACGCAACAGGACGCCCCAGAGCGGGGTGCCGCGCAGGTCGTCGAGCAAGCCGCCGAACAACCTGATGAGCCGAGCGTCGCACCGACGGTCGAACAGCCAGCCGAACCGGTCAGTGAACCCGATGCCGAGACCGTCGCAGAAGCGGCTACACAAGACGAACCCACCGCCCAGGCTGAGGCCCAACCGCAAACGGAAGCCGCCGCCGTTGCAGCCGTCGCGCCGACGGTTGCGGCGCAACGCCCCGACGATGGCCCCAGCCGCATCACGGTGCGCGCCAAGTCCAACAGCTGGATTCAAGTGCGTGACGAAATAGCAGACCGCCTGTTGTTCACACGCCTGTTGCGCGAAGGTCAGGAATATCAAGTGCCTAACCGTCCGGGCTTGCGATTGATGACCGGCAACGCGGGTGCGTTGGAGCTGTTGGTCGATGGCCAAGCCGTTCCGGCGATCGGCGAGGTCGGCGAAGTTCGCCGCAATGTCGATCTGGATGTGGACAAACTGCAAAGCGGATCGGCCGTGACCGAGTAGCGTCGACGCGCCGCGCAGCCAACCTCTGTTTGTAAGATGGCTTTCGAAATCGGGCTGGGGACGCTATATAGCTCCCATAGAGGCATCCTCAGGAACCAGCGACCATGAGCCCCAACACCTTGAACGCTTTTGCCACACGTCACCCCACGCGCGTCGTCGACATCGATGGCGTGAAAATCGGCGGCGGGCATCCGGTGGTGGTGCAGTCGATGACCAATACCGACACCGCCGACATTGACGCGACGGTGGCTCAGGTGGCGACGCTGGCTCAGGCTGGATCCGAACTGGTGCGCATCACCGTTGACCGCGACGAATCCGCCAAGGCGGTACCCCGTATTCGTGAAAAACTATTGGCCCAAGGCGTGAACGTGCCGTTGGTCGGCGATTTCCATTACATCGGCCACAAATTGTTGACCGATCATCCCGCGTGCGCCGACGCGCTGGCCAAGTTCCGCATCAATCCCGGCAACGTCGGTTTTCGCGAAAAACGCGACCAACAGTTTTCTGCTATGATCGAATTGGCCGCCAAGCTCGGCAAGGCGGTGCGCATCGGCGTCAATTGGGGCAGCCTCGATCAAGATTTGGCGGTGGCGTTAATGGATGAAAACGCCAAACTCGCCGAACCGCGTTCTCCCGAAGAGGTGACCCGCGAGGCCTTGGTACGCAGCGCGCTCGACAGCGCCGCACGGGCCGAAGAGCTGGGGCTGGGTGCCGATCGCATCATCATTTCGTGCAAAGTCAGCGAAGCGCCGGAACTCATAAACGTCTACCGCCTATTGGCTGCGCGAAGCAATTACGCCTTGCATCTCGGCCTGACCGAGGCGGGCATGGGCGATAAGGGCGTGGTCGCATCGACCGCCGCGCTGGCGGTTTTGTTGACGGAAGGCATCGGCGACACCATCCGCGTTTCGTTGACGCCCGAACCCGGCGCGGCGCGCGAACGCGAAGTGCGCGTGGCTCAAGAAATTCTACAAAGCCTTCATCTGCGCAGTTTCATGCCGCAAGTCACCGCGTGCCCCGGTTGCGGGCGCACCACCTCGACGTTGTTTCAGGAATTGGCGATGGACATTCAAGATTACGTGCGCGCCCGCATGCCCGAATGGCAAAGCCTCTATCCCGGCGCGGAAAATCTCAAGCTGGCGGTGATGGGCTGTATCGTCAACGGTCCCGGCGAAAGCAAGCAGGCCGACATCGGCATTTCTTTGCCCGGCACAGGTGAAACACCCTCTGCCCCGGTGTTCGTCGACGGCGAAAAGGTCGCAACGCTCAAGGGCGACGACTTGGCGCAGCAGTTTCAAGTGATGGTCGAAGATTACGTACAAAAACGCTATGGTGGGGCATGACCGACACTGAGCTACCCAAAGGCCGTCCGATCGTGGTGGGAGCGAACCATCGTTCCTCGACCATGATGATGCGCGACCGGATCTTCGTCGAAGAACCGCGCGTCCCGGCGGTGCTGCAGGAATTGTCGGAAAAGGGTGTGGCTCAAGTCATATTGCTGTCCACCTGCGACCGGGTCGAAGCCATCGGCATCACCCACGACCCCGCCGCGTTTCAGCAAGCGGTGTTGGAAACCTTCGCGCGTGAAGGCGAATGCGAATTGGCCGAGCTGCAAGAGCAGACCTACACCCTGACCGACGAAGAGGCGGTGGAACACATGTTTCGCGTCACCGCGTCACTCGACAGTTTGATGGTCGGCGAGCCTCAAGTTCTGGGGCAAGTCAAACATGCCCATCGCCAAGCCACCGAAACCGATCATGTGCGTGCCGAACTGGAAACCTGGATGCAGGCATCCTACGCCGCCGCCAAGCGGGTGCGCACGGAAACGAAAATCGGCGAAGGCCCGGTCAGTATGGCCGCCAGTGCGGTGCAGATTGCGCGTGACGTGTTCGGCGATCTCAGTCGCTGCAAGGCGCTGTTGGTCGGCACCGGCGACATGGGCGAAATGATCGCTCGCGATCTCGTCGCCAATGGGTTGGCAAGCCTGACCGTCACCCATCCGCGCGCCGGGCGCGCCGACGCCTTGGCGCGGGATCTGGAGTCTCATGTTGCGGATTTCGATGATTTCGAAAATCTTTTGGCCGACAGCGACATCGTGTTGAGTGCGGTCGGCACGCGTCGCTTCAGCCTCGACCAAGCGCCGGTGAAAGCAGCCCTTAAAGCGCGCCGGCATAAGCCGATGTTCATCGTCGATGCCGGTGTGCCCGGCGACGTCGAACCGCAGGTGGATGAACTGGACGATGCCTTCGTCTACAGCTTGGGCGATCTGGAACAGGTGGCTCTGAAAGGCCGTGCCGGGCGCGAACAGGAAGCCGCACGCGCCAGTGATATCATTAAGCAAGACGTCAAACGCTATCTGCACACCCGTGCCGAGCGCGTCGCCGTGCCCGCGTTGACGCGGTTGCGCGCCAAGTTCGAGCGCGCCCGCGAACAAGCCTTGCACGACGCGGGTGGCGATGCCGAAAAAGCCACCCGCTTGCTGGTGGGGCGGATGCTGCACGATCCATCCGAGGCCATGCGCCGCATCGCCGCAGACGATGAAACCGCCTGGGCGCGATTGGAATTCGCCCTGGAACGCCTGTTCGACTTGAACGACCCCACCGACGAAGACGAGAGCACATCGTGAGCCTCAGCGAAAATCTCAAGCGCGTACAAGATCGCCACGAAGAGTTGGGCGCCTTAATGGCGACGGGCGAACTGGCTGCGGACGCGTTTCAGAAAATGTCCAAGGAATACTCCGACCTCACCCCGGTGGTCGAAGCGATCCAGGAACTGGAAAAAGTGCGTGCGGATTACGAGGGAGCTAAAAGCCTGCTTGCCGACAGTGCCGGCGATGCGGATATGCGCGAACTGGCTCAGGCCGAAGTGCAAGAGCTGAAGACGCAACTGCCGGAACTGGAACGCCGTGTTCAGGTGTTGTTGCTGCCGAAAGACGAAGCTGACGATAAAAACGCCATTTTGGAAGTTCGTGCGGGCACCGGTGGCGACGAGGCCGCGCTGTTCGCCGCCGACATCATGCGCATGTATCAACGCTTTGCCGAACGCCAGGAGTGGAAGTTCGAACTGATGGACGTCAACGAAACGGGCATTGGCGGTTACAAGGAAGCCGTCGCCAACGTGTCGGGACGCGGGGTGTTCGCCAAATTGAAATTCGAAAGCGGCGTGCATCGCGTTCAGCGCGTGCCGGAAACGGAATCGGGCGGGCGCATTCACACCTCGGCGGCGACCGTCGCGGTGTTGCCGCAAGCCGAGGACGTGGACATTCAAATTCGCAACGAAGACCTACGTATCGACACCTATCGCGCCCAAGGCGCTGGCGGCCAGCACGTCAATACCACCGACAGCGCGGTGCGCATCGTACACGAACCGTCGGGCATCGTGGTGCAATGCCAAGACGGTCGTTCACAGCACAAGAACAAAGAAAAAGCGATGACCATGCTGCGCGCCAAACTCTACGACCATCAACGTCAAGAGCTCGACCGCGAACGTTCCGCCTCGCGAAAGGGGCAGGTGGGTTCGGGTGATCGATCCGAGCGTATCCGTACATACAACTTCCCCCAAGGTCGGGTTACGGACCATCGCATCAATTTGACCTTGCATAAGCTCGACCGGGTGCTCGAAGGCGAACTCGATGAACTGATTGATGCGCTCACGTCCGAAGACCAGGCGGAGCGTCTGGCGGAACTTTCGTGAGTTCGATCCCCCAGTTTGAAAACCTAACCGTTGGCGCGGCCCAACGCGCCTGCGTCGAGCCGCTGAAAGTCGCGGGCATCGACGCGCCGGTCATGGAGGCCCGCCTGTTGGTTGGGTTCGTGTTGGACGGCGGTCCGGAACGGGTGTTGGCGGACCGCGATGAGGTTCTCACCGATCAACAAGCCGCAACCTTGAAAGCGGCTTTGGCCCAGCGCTGCCGTCGCGTTCCGATGGCGCAAATCATCGGCGTGCGGGAATTTTGGTCGCTACCGTTCAAGGTCACGTCTGCAACCCTGAGCCCGCGCCCCGACACCGAAACTTTGATCGAGGCGATATTGGACCATGCCGCCGCGCCCGCTCGGGTGCTCGACCTGGGGACCGGCACGGGGTGCATTTTGTTGGCGCTGCTCAGCGAGTGGCCCCGCGCCACCGGGGTTGGCGTTGACGCCAGCGAAGAGGCTTTGCTCGTCGCCCAGGAAAATGCACGGGCGTTAGATATGGAGACGCGCGCACGCTTCGTGTGCGCCGATTGGAACGAATCCCAGTGGATGGATGCGCTGGACGGTCCTTTCGATGTGGTGGTGTCCAATCCCCCATATATCCCGGCCAGCGACATCGAAACGCTTGAAGCCGATGTGCGCGATTTCGAACCGCGCCGCGCGCTCGATGGCGGCGAAGATGGCCTGGATGCCTATCGCACGATTATTGCCCAGCTTAACGTGCTGTTGAGCGATGGCGGTGTGGCCGGATTCGAGGTCGGAATCGGCCAAGCCGAACAGGTCGCGGCGTTGATGGGCGCGGCGGGTTTTGAATTTTTGGAAAGTCGTACGGATTTGGGCGGTGTCGCGCGCGCCGTGATCGCCCGCAAAGTATGATTTTTGCAAGACGGTGGCGAAAAAATAAATGCAGAATGAGATAAATAAAGGGTTGGAAAGCCGCCCCAATACGACTAGGGTTAATTTTAACGGGTGGCCGGATGAGGCCACAGGTTCCGCGCCTTAGAGTTAATGTTTGAGATTCTAACGACAAGGCGCCGAGTAAACTCATCCATCCCTTTCAATTGCTGCCGCACATACCCACGAACACTGTCGCGGGAAAATTATATCGGCGCGTACCCAAATGGATTTTGGGACGAAAGGTCAGCACTTTTTTGCACAACTAAAAAATCGAAATCATGAAGCAAGCTCCCAATCAAAGACGTTCCCGAGGCCGTGGCAATAACCCCAACAACAATGGTGGTGGCCGCCGCAATTCACGCAATCAGACGTACGAGAGCAACGGACCCGATATTAAGGTTCGCGGTAGCGCTCAGCAGGTTCTCGACAAATATCTGCAATTGGCCCGCGATTGCCAATCCGGCGGCGACCGTGTCAAGGCAGAGGCCTATCTACAGTTTGCCGAGCATTACTACCGCATCGTGAACGCCGATCAAGACGGCGATCAGGGCCGTTCCGATCGCCAGCAGTCATCGGAACGCCAGCAACAGAATCAGCAACAACAGCAGCCCTCGGAACGCCCGCAGCAGGTGGACGCTCAAGCGGCTGAGGTCCAGCCATCGTTCGACGCGCAGTCGCCTATGGATGATGGGTACGTACAGCTCAGCGATGCGGAAGGCGATCAGCCCAGTGAACAGGCGAACGAGCGTCCCGCCAAGGAGCGCCCCCCCCGGGGACGTGGGCGGGGACGTTCGCAAAACGCCAATACGACCAATGTCGGTTCCACTATGAGCCCACTCGGTGGTGCCAAGAACGAAGCGACGTTGGCGGCTGAGGCCGCGGCAGCGAACGAAGCGGCGTTGAAAGCGGCGCAAGTTAAAAAACCGGCCCGCAAGCCTGTCAAAAAGACGGTGGACGCAGAAGTCGTCGAGTTGACGGATGACGCCAAAAGCAAAGCCGCAACGGCGTGAACTGATCTCGAATTTTATGAAAAAGGCCCCGCACGGCGTGTGGGGCCTTTTTCATGGATGACGGCCGTTCATGTGTCGGCGTAGCCAAATGCCTCTATATCGGCGGCCAGAATGTCCAACGCATCGGCCATCAAGGACGCGTAGTTTTTCCACTGGCCGATGGCCTTGCGGCTTAAGCGCCCCGAAACGTCGGTATAACTTGGCGTCGAGACGATGGTATTGTGCGCGGTGCGTTGGTAGTCGTGGACCGCATCGTCCCACGGCAGGTTGAGAAAAGACACGACGCCACCAACCGTGGTGGTGAAATCATCGATTAGGTCTTCGTAGCGGTATTCAAAAACGTCCAACCCGATAGTGCCGCGAGCCGCACGCCACAGCGCCATGTAGTCGGCGTACAACTGCGCGGTGGACGGCATGTCTTTCATATGGATCATGAACACGTTGGGGCTGAAGGCCTGCATGAAATTGCTCACGCACACATCGCGCGGGTCGCGGATCGCCATGATGATTTTGGCGGTCGGGAAAACGGTGCGGATCAGCGGCAGGTAAAGCAAATTGAGCGGGTTCTTGTCGATGAGCGTGCGTTCACCCGGCGGAGCACTCAATTCACCCTCGAAGCAGCGCCAGTAAATGTCGCCGAGTGCACGCCGTTCCGCATCGGTGAGCGTGTCCAATTGCAATGGATAGTCGAACTGGCAACCGATCACCTTGTTCAGGCTGTCCATGACCGCGCCCATGGCGGCCAATTCGCCGGACGTTTGCAGTGCCGGATGAGAACCGAGGATCATTTCCATCAACGTGGTGCCCGAGCGGGGGAAGGCGATGAAAAAGATCGGCGTGTGTTCGCTTACCGGCGTGTCGGGTAGGGTTTGGGGGCCATCATTGTCCAGCCATGCGTGGGTCTTGCGGATCACGTCCGGGACCAAGTCAGTGCGCAGACGCTGCGATTCGGGCATGGCGAGCATGGCAGCATTCTTGCGATCGAATGCCTGAAACGCCTGTTCATAGGCACCCAACTTGTCCAGGGCTTTGCCCAAAACCGCATACCCGCCATGCTGAACGGCAGCGGGAACATCGTCGCGCTCGAGCAAATTTTCCAGTCGCTCGCGGGCCTTATCAGACTTGCCTTGCGACAATTCCACCCGGGCCTTGACCAGATGTGCCATGGGCTGGCGCGGGGCGATCTTCAGGCAAGATGCAAGCAGTTGATCGGCCTCCTCGAGGCGGCGGCGCTTTTCCAGCCACGTGGCGTGGGCGAGCAAGGCTTGTTGATTGTTCGGTGCCAGCTTGGCGGCTTTTGCGCTGTAATCGAAAGCTGCCTGGGGGCGTACGGATGTGGCCGGCATGTTGGCCAGTCCGCACAGCGCTTCGATGTTTTCGGGATCGAGCTGCAAAGCGAGGTTGAACGATTGCAGCGCGGCTTTCAAGTCGCCTTGGGCCTGTTGGACGACGCCGAGCCAACCGTGAACGCCTGGATTGTCGGGCATGGCGGGCAGTGCTTGGCTCAAGTAGGCCTTGCCTTCGTCCAAACGACCCATCTGCACCAAAACCGCGCCTAGGCAATATGCGGCATTCATGTCGCTGGGCGCCAGGGCCAAAGCCTGGGCGAACGCGTCGGCGGCGTCTTGCAAACGGCCGCGGGCCTGTTGGGCAAGGCCTAAGTTGAAGTGCGCGCCGGGGTTGGTCGGCGCGGCTTTGATGGCTTTGGCAAGGTGCTTGATCGCTTGCGTCAGGTCGCCTTGCTCATAGCGCACGATGCCCAACAGCATCAACGCATCGGGTTGGTTGGGAGCCGACTTGAGGACCGATTGGTAGCGTTGGGCGGCTTGTTTGAGCTTTCCTGCGCGGTGCAGTTGATAGCCTTCCGCCAAAATGTTTTGCATGGGCGATCAGTCCACCAGGCTCATCGTGTCGCCGACTTTGATGGCGCCGCCTTCGACCACCACCGCGTAAACGCCCATTTGCGTGTGGCCGTAATGTTCCTTCAGTGCGTGCAGGATTTTGACGTCGAGCTCGCCGGTGTCGGGATTGACATGGGTGGCTTTGCAGCGCCCGGTGTTTTCCGTGATTTCCAGCACGCATTCGCCGATTTTCAAGCGCTTACCCGGCCAATGGGTTTCCGACCACGCCTCGCAGCCTTCGACTATCAGGTTCATGCGAAAGCGAACCGGGTCGATTGTCTGGCTGACCAGTTTTTCCAAGGCGCGTAGCGATTCCAAGTTCAGGATCGAGATCGGCCCTTTGGTGGTGTCGAAGTAGCCGATGTCTTGGGCCTCGACCAAAGTCGGCACGCCGCTTTGGTCGAGGCCTAAATGTTTTGCCATTGCGCTGGCAATGGCCTTGCGACCGTCCTCGGTGCTGAGCTTTCCCTCGGCATGCAGACCGTTCGGCGCTTCAAAGCAAAACCGGCCCGAGGCTTCGTCGAAACGGCTTTTGGCCAGCGCCATGGCGTGCTCTCTGACCAGCACCAGAAAATGCGATTTGGGCATCCAGCCGGGATTGTTCAGCGCATCGCCGTCGGGTCGCGCCAAGGCCCAGTGGCGGTCAAAGGGCAGGCCTTGTCCCGGGCTCAAGCGACACGTTCTCAGCTCTTCTTTGGAGAGGCTTTTGACGGGGTAGCGTAGAATTTGGGCGAGGTGCATGTTTGTCGACTCCCATTTTTGCGGCCATTATGCACGCGTAAGGTTGCGACGACTAGATTTCAGGACATATCATTTGCAAACAACCGCAAACCGCGAGGCCGGGTCCGGTCGCCATCACATTCAGGGGCTGGACGGCGCTGTCGCGAACAAGGAATGTGGACCATGGATTTTGAAAAATACTCCGAACGCTCCAAGGGCTTCATGCAATCTGCGCAAACCTTGGCGCAACGCCGCGCACACCAACAACTGCTGCCCATTCACCTGCTTCACGTTTTGTTGGAAGACAAAGAAGGGCTGTGCGCCAACCTGATCAACGCCGCCGGCGGCGACGCCAAAAAGGCGCTGAACGAATCCGACAAAGCGCTGAAGGCCTTGCCCAAGGTCGAAGGATCCGGGGCGGGGCAGATATATCTATCCCAGGAACTTTCCCGGGTGATGGAACAAGCCGAACAGGTCGCGGAAAAATCCGGCGACAGCTTCGTGACGGTGGAAAAAATTCTGCTCGCCCTGGCGTTGGCGGCAGGCACCAGCGCGCAGAAGGTTCTGCAAGACGCGGGTGTTACACCTCAAGCGCTGAACGGCGCGATTGAAAACATCCGCAAAGGCCGCACCGCCGACAGCCCCACCGCCGAAGACCAGTACGATGCGTTGAAAAAATATGCCCGCGATCTGACGGCGGCGGCGGCGGAAGGCAAGATCGATCCGGTGATCGGCCGTGACGAGGAAATCCGCCGCACCATTCAGGTGCTCAGCCGCCGCACCAAGAACAACCCGGTGTTGATCGGTGAGCCCGGCGTCGGCAAAACGGCCATCATCGAGGGCTTGGCGTCGCGCATCGTGCAAGGCGACGTGCCGGAAAACTTAAAAACCAAAACCTTGATGGTCTTGGATTTGGGCGCACTGGTGGCGGGCGCCAAGTTCCGCGGCGAGTTCGAAGAACGCCTCAAAGCCGTTCTCAAGGACGTCGAAGCGGCGGCGGGGCAGATCATTTTGTTCATCGACGAAATGCACACTCTGGTCGGCGCGGGCGCGGCCGAAGGCTCGATGGATGCGTCGAACCTCATCAAACCCGCTTTGGCGCGCGGCGAACTGCATTGCGTCGGCGCGACGACGCTCAACGAATATCGCAAATACGTGGAAAAGGATGCCGCCTTGGCGCGGCGTTTCCAGCCGGTGTTCGTATCCGAGCCGACGGTCGAAGACACCATTTCGATCCTGCGCGGCATCAAAGAAAAGTACGAGTTGCACCACGGCGTGCGCATTCATGACGGCGCGCTGATTTCCGCTGCGACGTTGTCGAACCGTTATATCACCGATCGCTTCTTGCCCGACAAGGCCATCGACCTGATGGACGAGGCGGCGTCGCGCGTGCGCATGCAGGTGGATTCCAAACCAGAAGAACTGGACGAATTGGACCGCAAGATCATTCAGCTTAAAATCGAACGCGAAGCGATCAAAAAAGAAGACGACGACGCGTCGAAAAAACGCATGGTGACGTTGGAGGCCGAACTGAGCGATCTGGAATTGCGTTCCGCCGCACTCACCGCTGAGTGGGAAGGCGAAAAAAACGCCCTGGCGGGCACCACGCGGTTGAAGGAGCAGCTCGACCAGGCGCGCATCGATTTGGACAAGGCCATGCGCGAAGGCCAATACGAAGCGGTGGGCGAGCTACAATATCAACGCATCCCCGCCTTGGAAGCGCAACTGGCCCAGGCCGACGAAGCGGAAAGCCACCGCATGTTGGACGAAGTCGTCACCGACGCCGATATCGCCACGGTGGTGTCGCGCTGGACCGGCATTCCCGTCGACAAGATGCTGGAATCGGAACGTGACAAACTGGTGCACATGGAAGAAGGCCTGCGCGCCCGCGTCATAGGCCAGGAAGAGGCGCTGACCGCCGTTTCCAACGCCGTGCGTCGCGCCCGCGCCGGGTTGCAAGACCAAAACCGTCCCATCGGTTCGTTCTTGTTCCTCGGCCCCACGGGCGTGGGCAAGACCGAGCTGACCAAGGCGCTGGCCGGGTTTCTGTTCGACGACGAAAGCGCGCTGTTGCGCATCGACATGTCGGAATACATGGAGAAACATGCCGTGGCGCGGTTGATCGGTGCGCCGCCGGGCTACGTCGGCTATGATGAAGGCGGGGCGTTGACCGAAGCGGTGCGCCGTCGTCCCTACCAGGTCATCTTGTTCGACGAGGTCGAGAAGGCGCATCCCGATGTGTTCAATGTGTTGCTGCAAGTGCTCGACGACGGGCGGTTGACCGATGGCCAAGGGCGCACGGTGGATTTTCGCAACACCTTGATTGTGCTGACCTCGAACCTCGGTGGGGAAATTCTCGCCCACCAAGAAGACGGCCACGACAGCGCCGAGTTGCGCGAGCCGGTGATGGAAATCGTCCGTGCGGCGTTCCGGCCGGAGTTCTTGAACCGCCTCGACGAAGTGGTGCTGTTCCACCGCCTGTTCCGCGATCACATGGCGGGCATCGTCGACATTCAGTTGGCGCGGTTGCTTGACCTGCTTCGCGATAAGAACATCGCGTTGCAGTTGGACGATGCCGCACATGCTTGGTTGGCGGACAAAGGCTACGATCCTGTCTACGGCGCACGGCCGCTGAAACGCACCATCCAGCGCGCTCTGCAAAACCCGCTGGCGGGCATGATCTTGGAAGGTAAAATCCAAGATGGCGACACGGTCACGGTTTCCGCCGGATCGGACGGGCTGATCATCAACGGCGAGGATGTCGGCGCGTGGGCGGCATAGTTTAAGCGCAGGGGGGCGGTGTGAAACGGTCGAGCGTATATGGGCTGGCGGCCTTGGTTTTGATCGTCGCGGGCAGCGGTGCATTGTATTGGTGGACGCAAGCAAGCCGCCAAAAATGCACTGACGCCACGCGCACGGAAAACCTGTTCGCCATCGCCCAGATGATCGAGGATTACCACGACCAGGAAGACCACTATCCGTTTCAGAGCGACGGCGAACCGGCGGACGTTTCCCTCGACGACGCGTTTTACGACGAACTTCAGCGCGTCTTGGGTGCCGAAGGCGTTCGCCGTTTCTCCGCCTTGGCGGAGGAATACACCTACAGTGTCGATCAAGGCGGCTACACCTTGACGACCCACCTCCACAATCCGGTGCCGCAGACCAAGGAACTGGGACCGAATCGCCATCGGCTGCAAGTCGGTTCCGGCTATGACCCGGACGAAAAGCTGTATCCATTCCTGCAAATTTCGGTCAATTCGATCCTCGCCGCTTCCCAAGCGGTTTCGGATCGTTGTCATTAAGCGCCTAAAAACGCCGTTAGCTCTCGCAAGAATACTTCCGGCGCTTCCGCGTGCAGCCAGTGGCCCGCATCGGGAATGTGGGCGATGTCGGCTTTGGGAAACAGGCGGGTGATGTCGGCCAGGTGGTGGGGTTGGATGTAATCCGACCGCGCCCCGGCGACGAACAGCGTTCGGTTGTTGTAGCTTTGATGATGATCCGGCGCGGGGAAGTCGGCGATCTGGTCCATGCCTGCGTCCAGCGCCGCCAGATTGATGCGCCAGCGAAATCCGGTTTCTTCGCGCACCACGTTCTGCACCAGAAAACTGCGCACCATCTTGTCGCGGACCACGTCGGCGAGATGTTCTTCGATATCGTTGCGGCTGTCGCACATGGCCAGCGGCACCTCGGCCATGGCCTCGATATACGCACCGAATCCGGTTTCTCGTTCCACCGGGGCGATGTCGACGACCACCAAGCGTGCCACCAACTCCGGGTGGGTGAGTGCCAACGTCATCGCCGCCTTACCACCCATGGAATGGCCGATCACGGTGCAGGAGCCAAGGGCGTGGCGCTTGATGAAGTCGGCGACGTCCGCGCTCATGTCGCGATAATCCATGCCGTCTATCCAGGGCGATTCGCCGTGGTTTCGCATATCCACCGTCAGCACCCGGTTGTGCGCGCTTAAGCGCTTGGCGATGGCGCTCCAATTGCGTTTGGATCCGAACAGGCCATGCAAAATAACGATCGGCTCGCCGCTGCCCAGATCTTGGTATGAAAGTTGGACGCTCATGGTGTTACCCCGGTCAAATTACGTCTGTCTGGTGGTACGTGCTGGGCGTTGAAATTGCAAGCGGGGGCATGTGCATAAAAAAAGCGAGGGGAACGCCCCTCGCTTTTCAATTGTGCATCAAACGATGGCTTAAGCGTTTTTGATGTCGGTGATGAAGGTGTCGACCTGAGAACGCAAGGTCTCCGCCTGACGAGACAGCTCCGCGGCCGCATCCAGGACTTCTGTTGACGATGCCCCGGTTTCGGAAGCCGCCTGTGTGACCAACGTAATGTTGGAGCTGACTTCCGATGTGCCGCTGGAGGCCTGTTCGACGTTGCGGGCGATTTCCTGGGTGGCCGCGCCTTGTTCTTCGACCGCCGCCGCGATCGCCGAGGTGATCTCGTTGATCTGGTTGATGATGCCGCCGATCGAGCCGATGGCCTGCACCGCGTCCTGGGTTGCGCCTTGGATGCCGCCGATCTGGTTGGAGATTTCCTCGGTCGCCTTGGCGGTCTGGTTGGCGAGGTTCTTGACCTCGGACGCCACCACGGCGAAGCCTTTGCCCGCTTCGCCCGCGCGCGCCGCTTCGATGGTGGCGTTGAGCGCCAGCAGGTTGGTCTGGTCGGCGATGTCGGTGATCAACGCCACCACCTCGCCGATTTTGTTGGCGGCTTCGGCCAGGCCTTGGACCTTTTGATTGGCGCCGTCGACTTCGGCCACCGCCGCGCCCGCAACCTGGGTGGACTGAGACACCTGACGCGAGATCTCGGAAATCGAGCTCGACAGCTCTTCCGCCGCCGAGGCCACGGTCTGAACATTGGTAGAGGCTTCTTCCGCCGCAGCCGCCACGTTGGTGGCCTGATGGCTGGTTTGGTCGGCGGTGGAACTCATGGTCTGTGCGGTGGATTGCAGTTCGGTCGAAGCAGACGAAACCATATTCAGCATGCCGCTGATGTTAGCATCGAAATCTTGGGTCATCTGTTCGATGTTCTTGGCGCGTTGTTCGCGTTGGGCTTGGGCTTGGGCTTGTTCCTCGGCCAAGCGATCGGCCTTGATCATGTTGTCTTTGAAGACTTGCACCGCATCGGCCATTTGGCCGATTTCATCGGTTTGGCCGACGGCGGGAATTTCGATGCCTTTATTGCCATCGGCCAATTGAAGCATGGCGTCCGTCATCCCGTACAATGCCCCGGTGATTGAACGGGTGATGACAAAGAGCAAAACCCCCAATGCAACAATGCCGATGATGATGGCGATGGTGATCAGCATCTGTGAAAAGGACAAGGCATCGTGCATTTGCGCGGTCGCTTCGGCGACTTCGTCCTCGACCGATTTGGCGAACAGACCAAGCTTTTCATCGAGGCCGACGCCGTTTTCGTCGAGCACGTCATCCAACATGGCGAATTCGTCATCGGAGGCATTGCGCACCAAGAGGTCCTGCAAATCACCCAGAACACCCTTTTCGAGTCCGTCGATCAAAGTGCCGAGTCCAGCTGCGATGTCGCGTTCTTCTTGGGTGTCGGCATCGTCGATAATCTGTCGCACGCGTTCGCGGAGGAACTTGATATTGGTTTCCATGATTTCGCGCCGCTCGGGCATGATCGTGCCCTCGGCTTTGTCCACCAACGTGTCCATGGCGGCGAGCATGATTCCCTGCGTCGCCCGGCGCATCTCGTTGACGTTGCGGATTTGCGCTTGGCGGATCTCGTTCAGACCAGAGGCATTCGACACCTGGGTTTGGGCATAAAACGCAATCCCAGCCAAAATGATCAGCGACAAAACGGATACAACACCGATGCCGATAAGTTTCTGCTTGATGGTGAATTGCATTGTCGAACTCCTAGTCACCGGTGGGAATTATATTCCAGAGTAGAGTATGAAAACTACGCCATCATAGGCGTGTACAAGCCGTCTCTCACATCATTTTGTATTATATGTGAGTATATTGACGGACTTGAACAAGAAAAAAAGTATTTTTGGCCGGATGGACAAGGAAAACAGGAGGGTTAACGTTGGGCGACGTGTTGATCCTGGGTGCCGAGCGAGGCCCACTGGTTTTTCAAGGCTTCGCGGGTGTCTTCAAAGCGGGCCAGTTCGGACCCCTTGAGCTTTTGCCCCGACGGCATTTTGACCCGCATGGGGTTGACCTTCTTGCCGTTGCGGATGATTTCATAATGCAGGTGTGGCCCGGTTGAACGCCCGGTGGTGCCGACGTAGCCGATGATTTGACCTTGGCGCACGCGCTTGCCTTTGCCGATGCCGGACTTGATGGCTTTCATATGAGCGTAGGCGGTGGAATATTCGGAATTGTGGCGAATGCGCACGTACTTGCCGTACCCGCCGTTCCAACCGGCCGTGTCGATGGTGCCATCGCCCGCCGCATAGATGGGCGTGCCCGGCGGCGCGGCGAAATCGGTGCCGGTGTGCAGCTTGGTGTAGCCCAAGATCGGATGTTTGCGTTTGCCGAACGACGATGATAGGCGCGCACCGTCAATGGGCGTGCGCATCAAGGCTTTTTTCGCGCTTTGCCCCTTTTCGTCGAAGTAATCGGTGGTGCCGTCTTTCAGCGTATGCATATAGATGGCCTTGCGCTCGCCCGACAGCGTCAGTGCGGCATAGACGATCTTACCGTTGTGCACGACCTTGCCGTCCTCATCGATCTTGCGTTCGTACATGAGTTCAAAATCGTCGTTGGTGCGGATGTCGCGCTGGAAGTCGACGTCCCAAGAAAATGCACGCACCAATTCGGCCATCACGCTTGCGGGTACGCCGGCGTCCGATCCGGCCTGAAACAGGCTCCAATCGATCACCCCTTGGGCACGGGCGTTTTGCGTGTTGAGAGCGCGCTCGATTTCATGGGCCTGGAAACCGCCTTGCGGCGCAGGCGCCACGGCAATACGCGTGGCGTAATCGAGGGGAATTTCAAAACCACGGAAACGATCCGCTTCACCTTCCACGCCGGACGGCGCAAACGTTACATCGATATGCTGCCCGGCTTTCAGCGTGCGCGGATCGTAGAGGCCTTTGAGCGAGCGGATCGCGGCTTCGGCATCCTGGGGCTGGGCCCCGGCGCGGCGCAAAGCTTTGCTCAAGGTGTCGCCGGACTTGATGCTGATTTGGGTTTGATAGGTAGACGGCGCAACCTGGATGTCGGCGTCATCTAAAGAAGGGGCGGCAAGGGCAAGGGCAGACGGGCGCGCGCTTTTCAACGCATCGAGCGCGGCGGCGGCGGCCGCATTGCCGATCGACATCGGCGCGGTGCCCAGGCGCACATCCGGTGCGAGGCTGCCAGGGCCGTATCCTCCATCCACGACGGTTTCGTCGGGGGACGGTACGGCGGCGATGCCGTCGGTGTACTTCAAATTGATAACCGCGCCCGCGATCAAAACCGTGGCGACTGCGATTCCGCGCAACATCATTCGCTCAAAATCCCCTTTAAAGAGCATGGGTGTATAGCTTCACCCGTATCGGGGCAGTGACGGTTTTAAAAACCGATCCGCCCGATATATTTTTTTTCTGGTCATATCCATATTCAGGCTCCTTTAGTGCCAAAATATTCCCGAAAAATCAAGAGTATCCGCCAGTTTGTTAAAAGATCGTTGCCTGTTTCACAAATGTGAAAAAAAGGGTTTGACATCCCGCGGCCATCGGCCTAAAAACCGGCCTGTCGCGACGGACTGGCTCCGGTAACACGGAGTTGAGGTTGGTCGCGGTTTTTTGTCCCTGGAGCCCAGGAATGGGTGGCGGAGTTGGCGGTTACGATTGCTGACGTAAGTCGTTGGGATGAAGT